>SLCY01000061.1 GCA_007125585.1 Bacteroidales bacterium | reverse complement strand
ATTAAATAAATTATTTTCCTGATATTTTCTCTTCAGCCTCAATCAAAAAGAAATAATAAAGTCAGAAAGGTTTGTGTTCTGGTCGAGTGCCAGTTTTTTTCGGAGCCGGTACCTGCTGATCTCAACCCCGCGGATCGAGATGTTCATAAGCGGGGCAATTTCTTTTGTGGATAAATTCATACGCAGGTATGCACAAAGACGCAGCTCCTTTGGCGAAAGATCGCCGTAGGTTTCTTTTAGTCGTATGATAAAATCCTGATGCACTTCATCAAAATAATTGTTGAACAGCTCCCAGTGTTTTTCGTTGCCCAGATCCTTGTTTATCTGTTTCAACAAAACATTGACGCTGTATCTTTCAGGATTGTCGGGAGGAATATTTTTGAGCAAACCGTTGAGATCATCTTTAAGGTTCCTGAGGGTCTTGTTTTTTTGTATCAGGTGTAAGGTTGCATTGGCCAGTTCTTTGTTTTTATGCTGCATTTCATTTTTCAGGCTTTCATTGCGCAAATGCACGATCTCTTTCTCACTCAGTGCCGTTTGCTCATTGAATAGTTGCTCCCGCCGGGCCAGTCTCTTTTCATGTCTGATCTTCTCCCTTTGTCTGATTCTCATCAATCTTTTCCTGATATAATACACGTTGCCGGAAATAATGATTGCAAGCAAAAAGGCATATATAAAATAGGCGGTCTGTGAACGCAGGAAGGGGGGCGCCACAGTGAAGTGAAAAGATGCCGGCTCGCTTTCTTCACCAAATGCATTGAGGGCTTTAACCATAAAAACATAATCCCCTTCGCGCAGATTTGTGTACTCTTTGAAGTTGAGCGGGCTCCATTCAGACCATGATAGATCAAATCCTTTTAACTTGTACGAAAAACCTACGGCGTCAGGGTTTTCATAGACAGGCACTGTAAACCGGAACCTGACGGAGTTCAATGCATGGGGCAGCTGCGGAAAAATGTCCGTGTTCTCCAATATTGCATTGCTGTGTGTAAAAAATGACCTGTCATGCTGCCGGCAATAGAAAGATATTTCTGTGAAGGAAACCTGTTCGGTAAGCTGATAATTATTGATAATGGTGGGATTGTAATGCATGAGTCCATTCTGGGAGCCAATAAAGACATTGGTCAGGTCGGCGATGAAAATATTCTGAAAGGCAGGCAGCAGGAGATCATTCACCCTGGAAAAGGGCGAGGTTATATCCCGGAAACTTCCGTCTTCCAGCAATCGCATAACGCCCATAGAATCATGGGTAAAATACCATAGATTTCCAGCAGCATCCTGGTGCACCTTATCAATGAAGCCCTTTCCTTGAAACATAGCATTCAATCGTGGATCAGGTGCAAACATTTCAAGATGATGGTCAAATTTCAAAATCCCATTGTGGGTGCTTACAAACATTTTCCCGTTAATCTCCTGAATATTGTATGGAAGCTCAAAAGGCAGTCCTGCTTCACCATGATAAAAATGCACCTCACGGACCAGGGAAAAATCATCCTGTAATTTTAGCCTGAACAGGCCCTTGTAGCCATGAGCAACCCACAGGCAATTGTTATGGTCAAGAAAAAGGTCACGGCTCGACTCCCTGAACCCTTTTATTTCATCAAGCAGGTGCCAGTTTTCTCCTCTCTTTTCAAGCCGCACCAGGCCGGTATAGGTCCCGGCAATGATTATATCATCACCCTGTGGGGAGGGAAGAAATGACCAGAAACCCCTTATGTCGGATATCTGTCGAGCGTTAAACCCATCCACCTGAAAAGCCCCGAAATTGTGTCCGCAAAACAAGGTGTTGCCAATCACTTCAAGGCTCCAGACCTGCCCCTCTGTCCCTTCAATGAGACGGAACCCTGACAGGTTATCATTCCATTTTCCGGTATTTTCGCCATACGCGGCAAAAAGTCCCTGGTTGGTACCTACGTAGAGAATATCCTGGTGGATTATCGTTGCATAGGTACTTTCCAGATTAAAATTGTGATCCAACCTGGTTATGGGAGAGCTGATCTCGGTATAGTCTATGCCGTTGTCGAGCCCCATCCACAGATTGTTGCCACGGTCCTGGTACAATGCCAGGACGGTATTGTTTTGCAACCCTTTTGCCCTGTTGAGATGCTGCAGTATATTGCCTGCCCGGTCAGTGATATATAACCCATTGCTGACAGAGCCAAAGGCGAAGCTTCCATCGTAGAGCATTGTTCCCGCAAAGAGGCCATCACGCCGCAACGCTGAACTTACCGGACCATGCCATGGGGTCATGCTGATCCCATCCCAGAGAAACAACCCTTCATTGGATGTGCCGATCAAAATGCTGCCGCTGTCTTTCGGTAAAATGCAGGTTATCTCATGGTTGAAAAACACGGGGTGGTTGCTTACCTGGACCAAAGTGTCACCCTGAAAACGCATCAGGCCCTTCTCGCTGTCAACAAGATAAAATTTTCCGTTCACCTCGTGCATAAAACCGAACTGGGCTTCAGGTTTGATTACGCTGACATGGATGTCGTCAAGAACAAAGATGTAGGAGAAGGATTGAAATATGACCCGTTCACCGTCATGAAAAATATTCCATACTTCATCAAAATTCTTGAACTCAGCGGGGACAAGATGGTTCAGCGAGT
>SLCY01000025.1 GCA_007125585.1 Bacteroidales bacterium | reverse complement strand
TAAAAAACCTATGATGGCAGGGGATTAGCTCCGCTGATCCCCTGGGTGGAGGGCTTCAGCATCTGAAAAACAACCGGCTGACGCCGCTCTATCTAACAACACAAGGGCCTGCCTTAAAGCAAGCTTTCGGCAGA
This sequence comes from Bacteroidales bacterium, assembly GCA_007125585.1. GTDB lineage: Bacteria > Bacteroidota > Bacteroidia > Bacteroidales > UBA7960 > PUPG01. The sequence continues at coordinate 10,040 of SLCY01000025.1, read as the reverse complement.
CCCTTGAATTGTTAGAATGGCCCCTGCGGGGCGTTTTTCAGATGCTGGCGGAGAGAGGGGGATTCGAACCCCCGGTACCCTTTTCGAGTACGGCAGTTTAGCAAACTGCTGGTTTAAGCCACTCACCCACCTCTCCTGTCATTATATGAACTGTCCGACGCCAATGGATGCAACCGGATAAGCCTGTAACAGATCGAAAAAACACGCTGCATTGCCGACGGCATTTTGCGAGTGCAAAGATAATCAAATAGACACTTTCGCCAAATTTTTTTCACAACCATAACCTGCCTGCCTTGCAAAAATTTACTATCATTGCATCAAAGACAATGCCACCCGAAAACATCATCATCTGCCCAGTTTAAAAGGCTCTGATATGACATGCTGACAAAAAATGACACAGAAAAAACAAAACAAACCGTACAAATAAATTTTTGCGATATGCCGGTTTCAAAAAATCTGGAGCTCATCAGATCAGATATCCCCGATACCGTCGAACTGGTCGCCGTGACCAAAACGAAATCTCCGGAGGAGATCCTCGAAGCCTATGATGCAGGCCACAGGGTGTTCGGCGAAAGTAAGGCCCAGGAACTGCTGCCCAAGTACGAGGCTCTTCCCAGGGACATCCAGTGGCATATGGTGGGACACCTCCAGTCGAACAAGGTGAAATACATCGCACCGTTTGTTGCGTTGATCCATTCGGTCGACAGCCCCAAACTCCTTAAGGTGATCAACAAGGAAGGGGAAAAAAACCAGCGTAAGATCCCCTGCCTGCTGCAAATTCATATTGCCGACGAAACCACCAAGTTTGGCATGGGCTACGACGAATGCCGCGAACTATTGGAAAGCGATCTCTTTCACAACATGGAATATGTGGAAATACAGGGACTGATGGGAATGGCCACCTTCACCGACAATACCGAAAAAGTGCGCAGCGAATTCCGACAACTCAAACAGTTCTTCAAAACAATCAAAAACAAGCATTTCCAAAACCGGGTTGAGTTCAGCGAGATCTCCATGGGCATGTCGAACGACTACCTCTTAGCCATCGAAGAGGGAAGCACCATGGTACGTGTCGGATCCGCTATTTTTGGCGACAGGCCCCCCACCACGTAAACGAATGTCCACGCCGGGGCCCTGATCATCTCAAAGATCAGCGACAACGAGGGAACTTCCAGTGTAAGAGCCTGCAATCTGCCGATATCTGCACCGATACACCTGGATAAAAATCCGGAATCGTTCAACGATCCAACGCAATTGGTACAAAAAGTAAACCACTTCTGAGATATTTCGTATCTTTGTGGTACCGGTAGACCCATTCGTTTGGCCTTAACCTCTCTGCTTGCATTTTTACAACACAAACGGTGGTCTGCCGGTTTTTTTATAAACACCCCATCACTCCTTTCCAACATAAAAAAACAGCCATTACTTGTAATTTTTTCTGATTAATAATTGGTTTTGTATAAAAATGTCGTATTTTTGAGTGTTCACCATTTTTTACCACTAAATCTGCATGTTATGGAAACCGGTACCGTTAAATTTTTTAATGAGAAAAAGGGGTATGGATTTATTGTTGACGACAAAACAGAAAAAGATGTCTTTGTGCACCACACAGGTCTCTTAGAGCCAATCAACAATGATGACCGTGTGTCTTATGAGATCTCAGAGGACGAAAGAGGGAAAAAGGCTGTAAACGTAAAAAAAGCATGAATGCCACCTATCTGAACATGCTTATGGAAAGGCTCCGTTGATCAAAACGGGGCTTTTTTTTTGAAAAAAGATGTACTTTTATAAAATTGTAGTTGTGTACAAAATACATCGTCCTGCAAAACCTGCTGCAACCCCGAACACAGGGAAAGCATTTTGGCAGCCACAATATTCATCACCAAACCAGGAAGTTAAACAATAACATGTTCATCATCGGAATCACAGGCACATTGGGCGCAGGCAAAGGTACCATTGTAGAATATCTTGTGTCGGAGCAAGGCTTTACGCATTATTCTGTCAGGGGCTTTCTAAGAGAGGAACTGGAACGCCGGGGCATGCCTGTTAACAGGGACAGCCTTACCGCCATTGCCAATACCCTGAGGGCCAAACATGGCTCCTCATATATTGCAGAACAATTATTTAGAAAAGCCCGGGAAGCAAAAACGCACAGCGTTATCGAAAGCATTCGCACACCCGGTGAAATAGAAGCCCTGAGAAAAAACCAGGACTTCCACCTGCTGGCTGTTGACGCCGATCCGCGGATAAGATATCAGCGCATCCGCAAAAGGAACTCCGAAACAGACCAGATATCCTACCAAACGTTCATCAATAATGAAGAAAGGGAGATGCATTCTGCCGACCCCCTCAAACAAAATCTGTCGGCCTGTATCGAAAAAGCCGACCATGTAATCATGAACAATGGCACCATAGCGGATTTAACACGGGAAACGGAAAAGTTCCTGGACCAAATCGGCCTTTACAGCAACAACAAACAGAAAAACCGGTCCAAATGAGCACATCAAGTTACAAAAGGCCTTCATGGGATGAGTATTTTATGGAGATTGCCCATACGGTGAGCAAGCGTGCCACCTGTAATCGCGGTCGCAGTGGATGTGTCATTGCACGTGAACGGCAGATCCTTGTCACCGGCTACGTGGGATCGCCCATCGGTCTGCCACATTGTGATGATGCGGGCCACCAGATGAAAAAGGTACTGCACGAAGAGGGCCATACTACCATGCATTGTGTGCGTACCGTGCATGCCGAACAGAATGCAATCGCACAGGCAGCCCGACTGGGCATCAGCATCGCAGGAGCGACCATCTATTGCCGCATGACACCCTGCAGGGTATGTGCCATGCTCATCATAAACTGCGGCATCAAAAGGGTGGTGTGCGAGAAGAAATACCACGACGGCGCAGGTTCCGAAAGACTCTTTGCCGACGCGGGCGTAGCCATCGAATATTTTACCGACGAAATACTGAACTATAAAGACCAGCAAGAATAGCCCATGAAAATGCCCGTGAAAACCATGGCCCCACGCACCGTCTGTCTGCTAAATAAACAAGTTGCTTACCGGGTAGACTCCTCGTATTCTTTATTCAGTTGTGCCAACACCTCACTGGTGATGTCATGGGCTTCACTGGCATAAAGAATACCCCCGCCCCTGGCATAACCCAGGATAAAATCATAACCTTTATCCCGGTTGTAACGCTCAAGAAAACCACGAATACTGTCCAGCAACTCATTGTTCATCTCAAACTCTTTTCTTGACAGGCGCTCCCTGTATGTCTCATTGAGCTGCATCAGATCCTGCTGTTTTTGCATAAGCTCCTGCTCCTGAATCTGCGCCTGCTCAACAGAAATGAGACCCTCCTGTATATCCCGCTGAAAACGTTCAATGTCCAGCTGAAAGTTGCGCTGCCGGCGATCCAGGTCATTCTCGAGCCGCCGCTGCTCCGCCTCAAAGTCAGCCTGCAATTGTATGGCCAGCATATAATCCTCCATCAATGACTCACTGTCTATATAAGCAATGGCATGGACAGCATCATCAATTTTCTGCTCCACAAGGGCCTCCTGGTATACCTCATCCATCGGTGCCTCTTCATCCGGCTGCCCAAAAAAATGAATGGCGTACAAGGCGATCAAGCCAATGAACAGCACAATGTTAATGATCATCCCTTTATTGAACCCCCTGGGCTCAACAGGAACTACAGGGATATGGCCCTGTCCGGTCGATTTTTGGTCTTCAGCCATCGTTTTCAGGTTTTGATTCGCATTAGGCGCTATAGGCCATCCCCTGCACCGAAAAAGAATGATCCCCGCAAGAGACCATCCACTGCCTTCAGGATGATCTATTGTTCATTAGTGTTGTCAGCTGGTGCGGTGTCAACATTAGTTCCCCATTTCCGACATAAACCGTATCCTCATCAGCCGGATCTCTTCTTCAGAAAAATCATCCTCTCCAAGCTCTTTCAGGGCATCCTGGTAAGAGTCCGTTTCTGCGGTCTTGAAATAGTCAAAGATCTCCTCCTGCTTGTCAAGATCGACGGTCTCATTGATATAATAGCGGATATCGATCTTGGTCCCGGATGCCACGATACTTTCCAGTTCCTGCAACAATTCTTCAAAATCCAGCCCTTTTGCTTCTGCCAGGTCTTCAAGCGAGACTTTGCGGTCGATGTTCTTGATCAGATACACCTTTAACCCTGACTTGTTGACAACCGACTTAACCACCATATCCATGGGACGTTCAATCTCGTTTTCAACAACATATCTGCTTATCAGCTCGACAAAAGGTCTGCCAAAACGCTCGGCCTTCCCCGATCCCACACCAGTGATCTGTTTGAGTTCATCAAGTTTGATGGGGTATTGTATCGCCATATCCTCCAGGCTGGGATCCTGAAAAATCACAAAAGGGGGCAGGTTGTGCTTTCGAGCGATCTGTTTGCGCAGGTCTTTAAGCAAAGAGAACAATACCTTATCAGTAGCACTGGTCTTCTGGGCTATGCCTGTCATATTGTCTGCTTCATCTGGATTATCATAATCATGGTCCTTACTCATCATCACCGTCCGGGGGTCCTCCAGGAAAGCCTTGCCGGACGCTGTCAGTTTCAGCGTTCCATAATCTTCAATATCCTTCTCCAGCAATCTTTCAATGAGGCTTTGCCGCAAAACAGCAAACCAGAATTTTTGATCCCTGTCTGCACCCTTCCCAAAAACCTCCAGCTGATTGTGCTTGCAGGATTTTACAGTTGCGGTGCTTTTTCCCATAAGTACATTGATTACGTGTTTTGGTTTAAACAGTTCCTTGACCGCCAGAACAGTTTCTAACAACAGGCAAATATATTCTTTTCCTTCAAATTTTTCTTTAGGGTTCAAACAATTATCGCAAGAGCCACAATTCTCTTTATCGTAGATCTCGCCAAAGTAGTTCAGCAATGTCTTTCTCCGGCATATCGAGGATTCGGCGTAAGCTACTGTTTCCATGAGCAATTGCATGCCGATTTCCTGTTCGGCAACAGGCTTCCCTTTCAGGAACTTTTCCATTTTCTGGATGTCCTCATAGGAATAAAAGGCAATACAGTTGCCTTCCCCTTCATCCCGTCCCGACCTGCCGGTTTCCTGATAGTATGCTTCCAGGCTTTTGGGGAAATCGTGATGGATCACGTAGCGCACGTCGGGCTTGTCGATCCCCATGCCAAAAGCAATGGTGGCAACGATCACATCGGCATCTTCCATGAGAAACTGGTCCTGGTTGGAAACACGCACCGCCGATTCGAGCCCGGCATGATAGGGCAAAGCCCTGACGCCGTTCACCTGGAGGGTGGCTGCCAGCTCCTCTACCTTTTTGCGGCTCAGGCAATAAATGATGCCCGACTTACCCTCCTGGGCCTTCACATACCTTATGACGTCGCGTGTGATGTTATTGGTTTTGGGTCGGATCTCATAATACAGGTTCGGCCGGTTAAAAGAGGAGATGAAACGCCCGGCATCCAGTATGCGCAGGTTCTTCCGGATGTCCTGCTGAACCTTCGGCGTGGCAGTGGCTGTCAGTGCTATCACCGGCACCCGCCCATCCAGGGAGTCAATGATTGGCCGTAACCGGCGGTATTCAGGACGGAAATCATGCCCCCACTCAGAGATGCAATGCGCCTCATCAACAGCAAAAAAAGACAGGTCTATTGTCTTCAGAAAGTCTACATTGTCCTGTTTGGTAAGAGATTCAGGGGCTACATACAACAATTTGGTAATGCCGCTGCCCAAGTCACTCTTTACCTGGGCTACCTCGGCCTTTGACAACGAAGAGTTTAGTACATGGGCAATCCCATCATAGGTCGCGAAATTTCGAATCGCATCCACCTGGTTCTTCATCAAGGCAATCAAAGGGGAAACCACGATGGCTGTCCCCTCTCCTATCAATGCCGGTAACTGGTAGCACATCGACTTGCCACCTCCCGTAGGCATGATAACAAAGGTGTCATGCCCGTTTAACAAACTCTGGACAATGGCCTCCTGGTCGCCCTTGAAGGCACCATATCCGAAAATCTGCTTCAACAGATCCCGAAGTGACACACTGCTGTTAACCTCCATGTTAAAAACTATTGACAATTAAACCGATGCCCACCTGCGATATCAAAAAAAACAGGACATTGGCAATACGAAATACAATGGATTTTCCCGTTATTAAGAAAAATCATGTAGGTTTGTACTGTAAATTTAACATTAAAACCTTATTTGAACAACTCTTTTTTCAACATTATTGTATAGTGAACACGGCAAAAGACATTCAACGGATCGCATTGTCGACCATCGATGATGAATACCATGCGATAGGGCGGTTAAAAAATTATATAGATGCTTCCTTTGTTTTAGCTGTCAGGCAGATACTGAACTGTAAAGGGCGTATTGTGATCACCGGGATCGGAAAGAGTGCACTGATTGCCGGCAAAATAGTTGCCACCTTCAATTCAACCGGGACACCCGCTGTTTTTATGCATGCTGCTGATGCCATTCATGGCGACCTGGGCATCGTACAACAACAGGATATTGTGATCTGCATCAGCAACAGCGGCAACTCCCCGGAAGTGAAGGTCCTTACCCCCATGCTAAAAACATTGGGGGCAAGCTTGATCGGCATGGTAGGCAACACCAGCTCTTACCTTGCCAGCCAATCGGATATTGTGATCAATACCACCGTTGAAAAAGAGGCTACCCCTGGCAACCCTGCCCCCACATGCAGCACCACCGCACAACTGGTCATGGGTGATGCCCTGGCAATGTCCATTCTGCACTGCCGGGGTTTTACCGTCAGCGATTTTGCAAGATACCATCCGGGAGGATCGCTTGGCAAACAACTCTATCTGAAGGCGGAAAACCTTTATCCCACTAATGCAAGGCCTGCGGTTACCCCCGACGATGACATCCGCACCCTTATCGTGGAAATATCCGGCAAAAGGCTGGGGGTTACCGCTGTTCTGGATAACAACAACCTGGTTGGGATCATTACCGACGGCGATCTGCGACGAATGCTGGAAAAAGGGCATGATGTGAACCACCTGAAAGCAAAAGACATCATGACAACCAATCCAAAGACCATATCCGGCAAGACCCTCGCAGTGGATGCCCTTCAACTCATGCGACAAAATAATATCACCCAGTTGCTCGTTGTGGATGACAATGAATACAAAGGTGTTGTCCATCTGCATGATATCTTGAACGAAGGGATCATTTAAGGGATCAGGCATGCTTATGCACCATTCAACTCCTGACAATTTAACATATTGTGTTATCCCAAACCATCCCGTATGAGCAAAATGAAATTATATACAAAAGGCCTGGTAAAAAAGTACAGGAACCGCGTGGTGGTGAACAACGTTTCGGTAGATGTGCGCCAGGGGGAGATTGTGGGTTTGCTCGGTCCCAATGGTGCCGGAAAGACAACCACTTTCTATATGATCGTCGGCCTGATCAAGCCGAACAGGGGGACGATACACCTCGACCAAGAGAACATTACCGGTGAGCCCATGTACAAGAGGGCGAAGCGGGGCATTGGCTACCTTGCTCAGGAAGCCAGTGTGTTTCGTAACCTGAGTGTGGAAGACAACATCAGGGCAGTGCTGGAGTTTAGTGGCAGAGGCAAAGAGGAACAGAAAGACAGGCTGGAAAGTTTGTTGGATGAGTTTGGCCTTCAGTACATCAGGAAAAGCAAGGGAAACACCCTGTCGGGGGGCGAAAGGCGCCGTACGGAGATCGCACGCTCACTGGCCGTAAACCCCAGATTCATCCTTCTCGATGAACCCTTTGCCGGTGTGGATCCCATCGCCGTTGAAGACATCCAGACCATCGTGTCGCAACTCAGGGATAAAAATATCGGGGTGCTGATCACTGACCACAACGTGCATGAGACCCTGAGCATCACAGACCGGGCTTACCTTCTTTTCGAAGGCTCCATTTTGAAGGCAGGCACTTCTGAGGACCTGGCCAACGACAAAGAGGTGAGGAAGTTATATTTGGGGGAGAGCTTCCAGCTACGGCGCTGAAGAATGGATCAGTGCCACCGCATAGGCAGCCATCCCCTCTCCCCGGCCAACAAATCCAAGGTGTTCCGTGGTGGTAACCTTAATGGACAACCGGCCGGATGCTGTCTGCATCACCCCGCACAAGAACTTTTGCATCTCAGGGATATAGTGCGAAATCACAGGCCTTTGCAAACAGATGGTGGCATCGATGTTGCCTATGGTGTAGCCATTGTCACGCAGCTTTTCCATGGTCTTGACAAGCAGGTGCTGGCTGTCGATATTCCTGTATTGTATATCCTTATCAGAATAGTGATAACCGATGTCCCTCAATCCGGCAGCCCCAAGAAGGGCATCCACGATGGCGTGGATCAGGACATCAGCGTCAGAGTGCCCGGCAAGGCCTTTCTCAAAAGGGATGGCAATGCCGCCAATGACTAACGGCCGGCCGGTGGCAAAAGCATGCACATCGTAACCAAATCCAATGCGCATCATTGGCCCCGCTGTTCAGCCTGTAAGGCGTCGAAGTCAAATGTGAGGGAAAAGCGCAGCACGTTTTCCAGCGGACTACGCTGAGCAATGGGAACAAGATAAGCAAAGTCCAGGCCAAAGACATTATACTTCAGGCCAACACCCAGGGTGAAATATTTTCTGTTCCCCTTGCTGGCATGCTCATGGAAATAACCGGCACGCAAAGCAAACTGCTGGTCATACCAATACTCGGCACCAGCAGAGATGGTAATCTCATTCACCTCTTCCGAAAAGCCCCCGGGGGCATCCGTGAAAGAGCCCAGCATCCCCGCAACCACGCCACGGTTGGGATTGCTGCCACTCTCAATGACATACTCCCCGTCATCATCGAACATGACATTGCCATTATCATCGCGCGCATAAATGGGTGGTGTGGGCACCAACAGCTTGTTAAAGTCAACCATCATCGAGAACTCGTTATATTCATCAAGCTCAAAGGTCAATGATGGCCCGAGGCGCAGGTTTATCGGGATAAAATCAGCATTGATCTCATCGGTATAGGAGATCTTGTTTCCCATGTTCGATACGTTCACTCCCCACGAAAAAAGTGTGGGCGTATCCCAGTTCAGCTCCCGTTGATAATAGGCAGCAACGTCAGCAGCCAGTGCTATACCGGCCTGGGTTTCCATCCCTCCGGCCATCTGTCCCTGCGTCAGGTCGCTGTAAATAAAACGTGCAGCAATGGCACCGGAAAGGTGTTGACCCAAAATACGGGCATAGGCCACATCGATAGAAAACTCATTGGGCCTTACAGTGCCCATATAATTCCCCACCTCATCGGTAAAGTTAACATCTCCCAGCGTAAAATACTTTAATGAAAAGGCAACGGTCTGCAATTCGTCCAGCTTGCGATAGCCTGTCAGATAAGACAAGTTGATGTCAGGTACCAGTGTACGAAGCCAGGGCGTATAACTGACAGCCACACCCATTTCCTGATCCATAAAGGCATATTTCGCCGGATTCCAGTGCATTGAATTGATATCGGGCGCAGAAGAAACACCGGCATCCCCCAGGGCTCCCGAGCGGGCATCCGGCGCGATCATCAAAAAGGGAACCGCCGTGGTGATGGTGTTCACCCGCCTTTGTCCCAAAACATCACCTATATCCACATCACTCTGGCCAATAGAAAAAGATGGCAAAAAAGCCAGCAACGCAAAGGCAAGACTTACAGAAAACAAATATTTCATTGATCAATTATTTTGATTGTTTTGTTAATGATCTCATTGATAGCTTGTAGTGACTTTGGCCGTATCAATATCGGAAGAATGATAAAAGACCGCAAATATAACGATTTTTATAAAAAGCATATTGCATCAAATCACAGCCTTTTATTCCTACCCAAAAATATCCCTCCAACCTTTAACAGTTTCTTAACCTTCCAAACCTCTCAACCTTAACCTTAACCTCAACCTTAACCCCAACCTTAATCTTAACCTCAACCTCAACCTCAATCTCAACCTTAACCTTAACCTCAACCTTAACCCCAACCTTAATCTTAACCTCAAC
>SLCY01000104.1 GCA_007125585.1 Bacteroidales bacterium | reverse complement strand
GCATCGCTCTGGCCGCGCATCTGCGCGAGCTGGCCCAGCCCATGAACGTCTCGCGCACCACCGATGTATGTCACGAGTACGTCGACATGGCGGTGCGCCGTGTGCGCGACAGCCTGCCGGACATGTGGAGGGTGGAATCCGACATTCAAACGGTGGGCACGATTTCTCTTACCGGCGTGCAAGTGGAGCAAATCGTTCTCAATTTGGCTCTGCTGTGCGCGGAGTCTCTGTCCAGTCCCGGAACCATCCGGGTGGAGCAGCGTCTGCCGAATCCGCGCGATCCTTTCGAAGCCGACGGGGTCTATGCCGGCACGCTGCGCGTGCTGGCGCACTGTCCGGCGCACCGGGAAGCGGAGATCCGCTCGCCGCGCTGGCGCGCGTCCGATGCGGAGTCGGGCGTGATTCTCTCCGTGATCCGCTCCATGATCCAGGAGGCAGGCGGAGCGCTGGAGGCGGGGCGGACCGAGCAGCAATTGCCTCGGTACCGCGTGGCGCTGCCCAGCGGAACCGGGTCGTTCACCTTTGAAAATGCGGAAGGCGACAGCCGTCCGTACGATGCCTATGTGGCGGAATGGACGGTGCTCCTGACCCTGGCCCCGGGGCGGCGCCGTTTCCAGGTGTTTCGGGACCGACTGCAGGACTGCAAGGTGCATGTGCGCGAGGCGGACAATTTGATGACCATGCTGGCGCATACGGAAAAGGATGAAAGTCTGGATGCGGTGATACTGGACGACACCCTGTTCGGGCAGGAAGCGGAAAGCTTGCTGAGGGCCGTGGTCAAGCTGCGTCCGTCCGCCGGTTTTCTAGCGCTGACCGAACGGCCGCGCAGCGCCCCTCCCTCGGTGTCCGGCGAAGTCGTGTTCGTATCGGCCGATGCCTCCCCGGATCGCATGCTGCGGGCGTTGATCGAATCCCGAAGCATGGCCGTGCGGCGCATGCAAGCCGGCACGGCCCCTGCATGACGGAAAGGACCGAATCCGATGCTTATGCTGCTTTTATCCTCTTTGCTCTTTTCGTTCTCCTTTGGCCTGATCGGTCACGTGTTGGCCGATGTCGATCCAAGAGTGGTCGCCTGGGTGCGTCTGGTGTTTGCCAGTCTGGTTTTTCTGCCATTGGTGCGCTGGCGCACCATCCCGGGCCGCTTGCGTTGGCGCCTGCCCTGCATCGGCGCCATCCAGTACGGGGCGATGTACTGGACGTACATCGCCGCCTTTCGCTACCTGGCCTCGCACGAGGTGGCCTTGCTGACGGTGTTCACTCCCGTCTATGTCACGGTTCTGTACGATATCAAGCGGCGCCGCTTCCATAGCGTTTTTTTGCTGGCCGCTTTGTGGGCCGTGGTCGGAACCGGATTTCTGGTCTATCGCAACGGCGCCGCCGTGTGGGCTGGAAAAGGATTTATCCTGATGCAAATCTCCAATCTGTGCTTTGCCGCAGGCCAAGTATGGTACAAGACGGCCACGGCCGATTTGCTCGAGCGCGGCGCCCCGCGCATGCGCGACGATATGCGTTTGTTCGCGTGGCTGTATCTGGGGGCGGCGCTGCTGACAACGGGGCCGGCCGGTCTGGCCGTGCGTGCGGACGGGGTGACGCTATCGGCGACGCAGATGCTGACCTTGCTTTATCTGGGCGTGGTGCCGTCCGGCCTGGCATTCTTTCTGTGGAATGCCGGCGCGCGACGGGTCAACAGCGGCACGCTGGCCGTCATGAACAACGCCAAAATTCCGCTGGCGGTCGCCGTCTCTCTCTTGCTTTTCAGCGAAGAGGCCGATATGCTGCGATTGCTGGTGGGAGGGCTGGCCCTAGCCGCCAGCGTCGTTGTCAGCGAGCGGTGGGACAGAAAGAACCGCGTGGTTTGAACCGTAACGGGAAGGGAGAACGGCATGCATCGATCCAATTGGTCCGATTTTGGAAAAGTGGGAGCGCGCCCCGAGCGCATTGTGTGGGCGGTGGCCGAGCATGAGGGGCAACGCAGCATTTGTCCGCTGGGCTGGAAGATGAACACGTCCGGCTCGCCTGTGATGATGGCGATCAGCGTAGCGCCGCAGCGGTTCACGCACGGCCTGATCGCCGGATCCGGGGAGGTCGTGCTGGCTTGGCCGGGCGAGGATCTGGCCGAGGCAACGCTGCTGTGCGGCACGCGCAGCGGGCGGGATCTGGATAAATTCAAGGCGGCCAAGCTCACGGCGCGCCCCGGCGAATGCGTGCAGGCCCCGTTGGTGGCCGAATGCGTTGCCAATCTCGAGTGCCGCATCGACGGACAAATGACCAGCGGCGACCACACTCTGTTCGTATGCGAGGTGCTGGCCGTATGGCTGCACGAGCGGCCGGGCCGGCTGTGCCTGTCCATCGACCGCTGCGCCGGCTACGACGTGTTGCTGGACAAGGGCGGGCGCCTGTTTGGCGCCGTCAAGGCGTAGCCCGACCGTTGGATCGGCCATTTTATACAGCGTTTTCTTGTCGGGCAGTTCCGCGATGTCTGAATGTCCAATATCCAAAAAGGAATATCCAACCGAACAAGGAAAGAAAGTAACCGTTCACGGGCATTGGACCCGTCAGTACGCCAGCGCCCCGCCGGGCTTGTCCCGGCGGACGCGGAGATTGGCGGCTGGCTACAGGCAAATCCCGCTCGGCGCCCGAGTTGAGCAAT
>SLCY01000109.1 GCA_007125585.1 Bacteroidales bacterium | reverse complement strand
TATAACAACGGCCAACGGCAGTCGGCCCAAACCAGCCGGGTGCAGATAGACCATGTCGACGCCCGGCTGAACGAAGGTCTGGTCAGCGGCAGCGGCTCCATCCACAACTTCCTGCAACCGGAAATATCGTTTACGCTCACTGCCGGCATCCCGGCAAAAGACCTCCTGAAGTGGCAAGAGATAGAGCCTGTCACCGAAGCAGACGGAACCATCAGCATGGAAGTGGATTTTTCAGGGACCATGAATGAAGGGATGCGCTTCGACGAAAAAGACCTGATGGCAGCACAGCTGTCGGGCCATGTCCGTTTTGAGGATGTGGACTTCATTCTCCACGACAACCGCCTGCTCCCCTATCGTAACTTTCATGGGATGATGTCCTTCCACAACAACCGGCTGGAGGTTGAATATCTCTCGGGGATTGCCGGGGAAAGTGATTTTTTGTTCTCCGGCCATATGACAAATGTGCTCCCTTACCTCTTTCTTCCCGGCGAACAGCTCTTCATCCGTGCCGGGTTGCGATCGGAAACCATCAACCTGGACCAGTTGCTCCAGGACAGCAGAACCGTCAGCGAGAGCGATACCATCTATCACCTGCGCTTCCCGAAGAGGCTGAGCCTGCACCTGGATGCCACCATCGGAGCGCTGCGCTTCAGACGTTTTGAGGCCAGGGCACTCACCGGAAAGACCCGCCTTGAAAACCAGCGGCTCTTTGCCGATCACCTCATCTTCAACACCATGGACGGCAACGTGCATTTACACGGCATCATCGACGGCCGACAGGATGAGGTGATCCTGATGCAATGCAACGCCCGGCTCTCAGAGGTGGACATACACCAGCTCTTCTACCAGACAGGCAACTTTGGCCAGCAAAGCATCGTAGATGAAAACATCCATGGGAAGGTAACGGCCGACATGTTCTTTGGCGCAGAATGGAGCCCCAGGCTCATCATCGACTGGGAAAGCATGGAGACAACAGCCAAACTGCGCATCGAGGATGGACGGCTGATTGACTACAACCCGATGATCGCCCTCGGCAGCTTCCTGCGTACCGGCGACCTGTCCGACGTCTCATTCTCCGCCCTCGAAAATGAGATCCACATCAAAAACAGGCGCATCATGATCCCCGAGATGGAGATCAGCTCCAGCGCCCTCAACCTCCAACTGTCAGGAGAACACACCTTTGAAAATGAGATAGACTACCGGCTGCAGGTCCTGCTGTCCGACATCCTCGCCCGCAACCACAGGGAGAGGAGAAACCCGCAAGAGCAATACGGAGAGATCATCGACGACGGCCTGGGACGCACGACCCTGTTCCTGAGACTCTCCGGAACAGCTACAGATCCAGTGTTCCGCTACGACCACCAGGGAGTGCGTGAAAAGATTCGCGAAGACCTCCGCCGCGAAAGGGAAACCCTGCTCGACATATTGCGCAACGAATTCAGCTTTTTGAGAAGACAACCCGCCGACACCACAGAGACACCAGGAGAAAGGGAACAGGAAAGGCAACGGCTCCGGAAACAGGAAGAGGGAGAGTTCATCATCGAATGGGAGGAGGACTTTTGATGATCACATTCCCACACGCGAAAATAAACCTGGGCCTGCATGTTGTCGCAAAAACCCCACACGCAAAACGCCAAACACAGAACACAGGGCGCAAAACGTCAAACACCGCATATGAGGGATACCACGAGGTGGAGACGATCCTTCTGCCCGTGCGACTGCATGATGTTCTGGAAGTGGTGCCGGCCGGTGACGGAAAGACGCGGCTCACGGTCACCGGACTGCCAATACCCCCAGGCGACAAGCCAAACCTGTGCGTGCAGGCCTATGAACTTCTGAACACGCACCTTGGGATACCCGATCGAGCATCGGCCAACAATAGGTTGCCGCCGGTACATAGTTACCTGCACAAATGCATCCCTGCCGGGGCAGGACTTGGCGGGGGCAGCTCCGATGCCGCGTTCATGCTCAAGCTGTTGAACGAATTTCTGGAAATAGGCTTGAAAAACAACCAGTTGGCCACACTCGCAGAACAGCTGGGCAGCGACTGCCCGTTCTTCCTCCAACAAACACCCATGCTGGCCACCGGAAGGGGAAACATCCTGCAGCCCATCCAGATCCCCGCAATACAAAAACACCACCTGGCAATCATCAGCCCACCCATCCATATCGATACCGCCAACGCTTATTCCGGCATAAAGCCCCGAAAGCCCAGAATGTCCCTCAAAGAGATCGTTGCACAGCCCCCGGACACCTGGCAGGAGATGCTGGTGAACGACTTCGGGGAGTACACCTTCCGGAAGCATCCCACGACAAGAAAAATAAAAGAATCGCTGATCGCACACGGCGCGGTATATGCCTCTTTGAGCGGCAGCGGGTCCTCCGTATATGGCCTGTTCCCTGACCCGCCTCCGGTGCACCGGCTAAAAAAACAATTCCCCGCTTCACAAGTGATGGCCGCCGGCATGGATGTTTTCTAAAAATAACTATTTTTGTGGCCATCACAATGTCAACGAACCATGATACAAACCACACCAAAACCTTAAGAAAATGCGCAAACTGACAATGCTACTCGCCTTACTATGGTTGTCGCTGCCCGTTGCCCGGGCCGGCGACGTGATGACAACACACAACCTTTTCGACCTGGAGACAGTGGTTGAAACGGC
>SLCY01000116.1 GCA_007125585.1 Bacteroidales bacterium | reverse complement strand
TACCTACACTTACACTGTCACCGCCGACGGCTACCAGGACGCCTCGGGCGCGGTGACGGTGGTGGATGCGGATGTCACCGAGACGGTGGTGATGACGGCGGTCGAGCCCGACACCTATACGGTGACCTTCGTTGTTGAGGACACAGAGGGCGACCCCATCGCCGATGCGGTGGTAACCCTTAACGGTGTGGAGAATGCCCCCGGCGACTACGTGTTTGAGGATCTCCTTCCGGATACCTACAGCTACCTTGTCACCGCCGACGGCTACGAAGACGCCACGGGCGAGGTGACGGTGGTGGATGCGGATGTCACCGAGACGGTGGTGATGACGGCGGTCGAGCCCGACACATACACCGTAACCTTTGTTGTGGAGGACACAGAGGGCGACCCCATCGCCGGTGCGGTGGTAACCCTTAACGGTGTGGAGAATGCCCCCGGAGACTACGTGTTTGAGGACCTCCTTCCCGATACCTACACTTACACTGTCACCGCCGACGGCTATGAAGACGCCATGGGCGAGGTGACGGTGGCGGATGCGGATGTCACCGAGACGGTGGTGATGACGGCGGTTGCGCCCGACACCTATACGGTGACCTTCGTTGTTGAGGATGAAGAGGGCGATCCCATTGCTGATGCAGTGATCACCCTTGGCGAGGTCACCAACGATGCGGGCGACTACGTGTTTGAGGATATTATGGCGGGTACCTACGACTACAGGGTTGAAAAAGACGGGTATTTCCCGGTTGAAGGTGAGGCAGCCGTGGAGGAGGATACGACGGTGGATGTGGTGCTGGAGGTTGACGATACAGCTGTGACCGGTCCGGCCGGTATCAGCCTGAGCATTTACCCGAACCCGGCCCGCGGACATCTCCATGTTGAGTCGAGCCAGGAGATTGACGAAATACGTGTGATCGACATGCTGGGCCAGATGGTATACAGTGTTTTTGTAAATGAGAAAACATACAAAATCAATGTTGCCGGATTTAAAAAAGGAATATATTTCGTTCAGGTATATACCTTCGAGGGAGTTGTAACCAGCCGGATACAAGTGATTGGCTTATAGGCGTCAGGAGATGACCTGATCGGGAGTATCCGGGAGATGTTATCCTGTTTGTCAAAACCGGTACCCGATTCTTAAATACCGTCCAATGTCAAACACCCTGCCATCGTTTTCGGGTGAGATATTGGTAAGCCCTCTTCGCCAGGTATAGGCTACATGGACTTTCATGATTTCCAGACCAAAGCCTGCATTGACACCCCATTCATGGCCGGGATGTTGCGTGCCGAAGTCCAGGTTTGCATCACCGTCTTTGCCGGCCATGTTGAGCCGGAAGTATCCGCCGGCAATGGGATAGGCCCTGATCATACCTCCCGGATCCCCGGCGATGTAAACATTCAGGTTTACCGGGATGGTAATTGAATGTCTGCGATAGGTGCCTTTTGCAGATTGGCTTCCATTGTAGTCATAAAGGATTTCCGGCTGCAGCGATACTTTAGGGCCGACATGCATTTGGACAAAAAGTCCAGTGCTGAAAGCGAAAACATTATTGGCCCGGAAAAACTCATCAGGGTATACATGATGAGTACTGCCAATGTGGCCCAGTACGCCGGCGTTAAACCTCAGGGCATAAGGCCGCTGTAGCTTGGCAAAGCGCTTTGAGGGGAATAGCTCAGGCAACATCGACATTTCTGTAACGAGTGCTTGCAGGTATCCGGTGATACGTGCCATGCCATCATAGTCGAGCAGGTCATGGGTGTCCTCCGGCTTATGATAGGGTGATTTCCTGCCTGTGAAAGCGGCTATGGAAGGGATGCCGACATTGCCAAAAGGCCGGGTGTCGGTTCTTGGCTCAATATCATGGGTGGTTCTTTGCAGACGGATATCCTCTGCTTCGGCTACATCCCGGGCAAGATCATGGCCACCCTCCAGCGTACCGATGCCCAACAGGTTGAGTCCGTTGTTGTCTTCATACATCCCAACCATATCGAGGCTGAACATTGCTTTGATGCTTTCCTTATCAAAGACCTCGTTGTCGCCAATGAATCGCTGAGCGCCAATAAGCCCGCTCTCTTCGGCGTCAAAAGCGATAAAAATGATGCTGCGTCCGAGAATCTCCTTATTTTCCGAAAAATACCTGGCCATTTCGATCATTACTGCCGTTCCGGAAGCATTGTCGTCGGCACCGGGATAGATCACACGTTCACCGTTACGGTATTCATAACCAAGGTGGTCATAGTGGGCGCCCAATACAATATATTCGCCACCCAGTGCTGTATCAGAGCCTGGAAGATACCCGATCACATTGGTCCCTGGCACCCTGGCAAGACCGATGCGCAGATCAAGATGCTGAAAATAGTCCTCGTTAACAGGTTGTAGACCAAAAGAGCGAAAATGATCGGCGATATAGTCCCTGGCCAGGATTTTTCCTGCTGTTCCAAGGCCACGGCCCTCAAGCGAATCAGAAGACAGTATGGCCACATGCTTTTGAAGACGATCCGCCAATGATGGTTCGGACATTTGTGCCATAGAGGCTGCAGGTGAAAAGCAAAGGAGCCAGAACAGTAAAAGTAAAAATAATGGATTATTCATAGGTCTTGATTTTGGTTGACATCCCAGGTTTGGTCCTTACATCCTTACAGGGATCCTCCCTCCGGGGAAACACATGCACCAGGCCAGGTACAACCCATATGCCCTGACGATTACGTTCCATTCACCTGGTCATATATTATGGACATCCGGGGCTTGGTTCCTTTACCGGACACCCTGCTGTCCGGTTCATAAAACCACAGGTTTAATGATCATGCAGGTTTTGTTCTCTTTCACAGGTTGTCAAGATACAAAAAAAACTTGCGAACCAAAGCGGAAGCGGCATTGACAATTTATGCCTGGCTGGGGCAAAATGATGAACTTAACAACAGGGAAAAGCATTTTAGGTTCATCTGAAGTGATATATTAACCGTGGTTATATTTCCCCATTGTTGTTGAGAAGCGTTCCCAGGTCATTCAGCACGCATTTTTATCAATAAGCGCACAATACCTGTCGGCAAAGGCTATGGCCGCTCAGGCCTGCCTCCTGATTGGATCCGGACGGTATGGCATGATCTTTTTAACAGGGTCATTGAAGCGAAACTATTGTATAACAAAAAAAATGAAAGGAGACATTGTCATGATTGTAAAAGTAGTGGAAGTAATTGGTGCATCAGACAAAGGTTTTACAGAAGCAACAGAGAATGCAGTGAAAGAAGCTGCCAAGTCATTAAAGAACATTAAATCCATTTACATTAAGCACATGAATGCGAATGTGGAGAACAATGAGATCGTTTCTTACGCAGTCAATGCAAAGATCTCATTTGAGATTGAAAGGTAGACGTGACGGGATGGCGGATATTTTTGATTGCTTTTCGGCAGTTGATGTGGGAGAGGGGTTGCTTGGGTTTTGATAAAAAATAACGGTTATACATATGGGTAACTTTAAGGTCATTGAAAATGCCTGGATCCCTATGAGCGATGGTATAAATCTGGCAGCTAAAATATGGCTGCCAGAGAATGTTGATGATAATCCAGTTCCGGGAATATTGGAATATATACCTTACCGTAAGCGCGACATGAAGGCGGTGAATGATCATGAGCTGCACGGATATTTTGCGCGAAACGGCTATGCGGGAATAAGGGTCGATTTAAGGGGCAGTGGGGACTCCGAGGGGATACTACGCGATGAATACCTTCAGCAGGAGCTTAATGATGGCGTGGAAGTGATCAGATGGATCGCTGCGCAATCGTGGTGTGATGGCAATGTGGGGATGATCGGCATATCATGGGGCGGATTCAATGGTATACAGATTGCGGCGATGCAGCCTCCGGAACTGAAGGCCGTCATTTCCGTAGCCTCATCCGATGATCGTTATGTTGATGATGTGCATTTTATGGGCGGTTGCCTGCTTTCCGATAACCTTTCGTGGGCTTCTGTGATGTTTGCTAACAATAGTGTTCCTCCGGATCCGGAGATTGTGGGCGACAAATGGAAATCGATGTGGATGGAGCGTCTGGAAGGAAGCGGGTTATGGCTTAGAAACTGGTTAGAACACCAGCGTCGTGACGATTACTGGAAGCATGGGTCCGTTTGTGAAGATTACGAGGCGGTCAAATGTCCTGTAATGGTTGTCAGTGGATGGGCTGATGGCTATTCGAATACCGTGTTCAGGTTGTTGGAGAACCTGAAGGTACCCCGCAAAGGCATCGTAGGTGCTTATGGCCACAAATATCCGCACATGGGTGGGCCGGGGCCGGCAATTGACTTTCTGAAAAAAGCGGTAAGATGGTGGGATCAGTGGCTGAAAGGCATTGACAATGGCGTGAAGGAGGAGCCCATGCTCAGGACCTGGGTCCTGGATTCAGTATCCCCCCTTTCAGCAAAGCGACCGGGACGGTGGGTCGATGAACAGGAGTGGCCATCCCAAAAGATTGAGGAAGAAACCTTTTCTCTGGATGCGTTCAGAATAGGCCATCAGCAGCAACCTCCCAAGGAGGAGAAAACAATGGATATCCAAAGTCCGTTGAGTGTCGGGCTGTTTGCCGGTAAATGGTGTTCTTATTCAGAATCGACTGACCTGCCAAAAGACCAGCGGGAAGAAGACGGGGGTGCCTTGGTTTTCAACAGCCCGGTTTTAAAAGAGGATTATGAGATATTGGGAAACCCCACCCTTAAATTGACTCTTTCTGCCGACCAAAGGGTGGCCATGGTGGCGGTAAGGGTTTCAGACGTTGCGACAGATGGCAGGGCGACACGGGTCACCTACGGGTTGCTTAACCTTACCCATCGCGAAAGCAACGAACAGCCGCAGGAGCTCGAACCGGACAAAACGTATGAAGTAACGGTGCCAATGAATTACATTGCACAAAGGTTTCCTGCAGGCCACATGATCAGGATTTCAATATCCAGTTCTTACTGGCCCCTGGCCTGGCCCTCACCACAACCAGCCAAACTTACGATTTATCCTTCTGAAAGTTCCCTGGTATTGCCCAAAAGGAATGTCATGGGAAAAGACACTTCTGAGAAGGCGTTGGAAAAACCAGGTCCGCTCGATGAGCTGAAAACCACCCTTCTTGTCCCTGCAGCAAGGGAGTGGACGGTAAAACATAACCTGGCCACCAACAAGGTTACCCTGAAAATAAAAAACAATGACCCAAGGTATATTTTGGAGCCCATCAACCTGGAGATGAGAAAAGATGCCACTGAAAGATACACTTACAGCAGCAACGAATACGATACCGTAAGGGGAGAAGTGAAGGGTGTCAGGGAGTTAAGCCGGGGCGACTGGAAGGTTAAAACCATAACACGTACCGTGCTGACATCGAACAGGACTGATTTCTTTATTAGGGCAACCCTGGATGCCTATGAGGGGGATATCAGGGTTTACAGCCAGTCGTACGATGAAAGGATCCCAAGGGACCTGGTATAAGTTTTTGTCAGATATTGTAATGCCATGGCCAGAAAAAAAAATGTTTTTGTTGTTGGATTGGATGAATTTAACCAGGAGAAGTTAAAACGGTTGCCTGAAGCTTCAGAGTGTCGATTTTTGCCAGCGGTAAAATTCAATGAAATCAGGGATGTGGGTGATATCTCCATTCCCGATTTGCTGAATGCCGCCGATGACAGGATCAAAAAAGCAGGCCGGATCGATGCCGTGGTATCTTACCTGGATTTTCCCGGCTCCGTACTGGTCCCCATCATAGCTGAAAAGTACGATTTGCCGGGTCCGTCCCTGCAAAGTGTGATGAAATGTGAACACAAATACTGGAGCCGCCTCGAGCAAAAAAAAGTGATCCCTGAGAACATGCCACGGTTTAAACCCTTTGACCCTTTTGATGACGATGCGTATGACAAGATAGGTTTTTACCCTCCTTTCTGGATAAAACCAATAAAATCTTATCATTCATACCTTGCCTATCAGATCAAGGACAAGGATCATTTTTATGAATGTCTGAAAGAAGTGAGGGAGCATATTGATTTCATGTCGGAGCCTTTTAGCTATATTGTTTCAGAATACAATATGCCTGAGAACATTTCCGGGATGAAAGAGAAAATGTTTGCCGAAACACCCATCAGTGGCTTCCAGTGCACTGTCGAAGGTTATGTGTATAATGATGAAATAGTAATATATGGCGTGGTGGATTCAATCAACGAAAAAAAATGCCCTTCTTTTGCCCGATATCAGTATCCTTCATTACACCCTTATGAAGTTCAATACAGGATGGCTGAGCTGTCCAGGCAGGTAATCAAACAAATTGGTATCAAGAATTCCGCTTTCAACGTCGAGTATTTTTATAATGAAGAAAAGAATAAGATTTATCTTTTGGAGGTTAATCCCAGGATGTCGCAGTCGCACGCCACGATGTTTGAACACGTCCATGGTATCTCACACCACCAAATCATGCTGAACCTTGCCCTTGACAGAAGACCCCTCCCGCTTGAATACGAAGGTGCGTTCCATATATCTGCCCATTTTATGTTGGGAGCCTTTGAGCCGGGTGTGGTAAAAAAAGCGCCCTCCCAACGGGAAACAGGGCGCCTGAAGAAAAAATATCCGGAAATGATCATCAAGGTAACTGTGAAAGAGGGAATGCGTCTTGACGACCTGGCAGAGCACCATACCGACAGTTACAGTTATGTGCTGGCTTACATAGAAATGGGGGCCGGGGATGAAGAGGAGCTGCTTGAAAAATACAATGACGTGGTTGATGGACTTTCCTTTGAAATAGGCTGAAATAATGGTTTAAAGGGTGTCAGTCCCTGTTTTTACGCCGTGCGGGGAGCATGGCCTCATAGAGGGCCTTTGCATCCTCCGGCTTTCGGGTAAAGCGGCTTACCAGTACCGTGACAACGGTCGCTGTGATGAAGCCGGGTATGAGCTCATACATGAGCCCTGCCAGTGCAGGGATCCGTATCCAGAGGATAACCGTAAGGGCCCCGGAGATCATGCCGGCCATCATGCCCGCTCTGGTGGTACCTTTCCAGAACAATGCAAGGACCGAGGTGGGGCCAAAAGCTGCACCCAATCCAGCCCATGCAAACAAAACCAGCCAGAAAACAAGCTTTTCAGCCATCAGGCCGAGCGCCAATGCCATGACAACCAGCAGGACAACCACAAGGCGGCTAAGAAGGACCAGCCTTTTCTGCGGGATCTCCCTGTTACGGTGTATCAGTTTTTCATAGATATCACGTACCAGGGCTGATGCGGCTACCAAAAGCTGGGAGTCGGCGGTGGACATGATGGCGGCAAAAATGCTGGCGATCACCACGCCGAACATTATTGGGTGGAGGTGCTGGCTGGCCAAAACAGGGTACACATTTTCCTGGTCGGCGCCTGGGAGCAACGACACATCGGGAAAATAAATCCTGCCAACCATCCCTGTGATGATGGCTCCAAGGCCCATCAGTACGTTGGCCGAGGTGCCTACCATGGCGACAGTTTTGAGTTTGGCCGGGTCTTTGATCGACATGTACCTGGCAATAATGTGCGGGTTGCCGGGTGATCCCAAACCGATACCCAAAAATCCGATCAGTGCACCGGCACTCAGGGCCAGAGGGTTAAAGAACTGACCATCGCTGAGTGCGGAAGCCTGGGCAAAGAATACAGCAAACCCACCAAGGTGGGAGATGGCAATGACAGGCAACACGAGCAAGGCGACCACCATAAAGAGGCCCTGTATGGTGTCGGTGAGGCTTACGGCAAGAAACCCACCCACCATGGTGTAAAAAAGCACGATCGCCGTGGTCAGCAGTATACCCTGCGTTTCAGAAAGGTGAAAGCTGGATTCAAAGGCTTTCCCTCCGGCCACAAACTGAGCCGACACATAAGCGATCATGAAAACAATGATGATGCAGACCACCACCGAACGCAACATGCCGTTTTTGTCGTTGAAGCGCTCGGCAAAAAAGTCGGGCACAGTGATACAATCCTTGTTTTCACTGAAACACCGTATGCGCGGAGCATAAAAGAAAAACAAAAAAAACTCCACTACGGTATAACCCACGACAGCCCACAAGGCAGAAAAACCCATTTCAAAAGACATTCCTGTTACACCCAGCAACAGCCAGGCACTTCGTCCACTCACCACGGCCGACAATGCAACCACCAGCATCCCCATTTTACGCCCCCCAATAAAAAAATTGGAAATGCCCCTCGATGAGAATCGGGCCGCGTAAACACCGATGAAAATGATCAATACAAGGTATCCGATAAATGACCAGACCGCAACATGGTCTGCATCCAGTGCGGGGGTCAGCAGTTCATCCATACGCTTCGGCTGTGTTTGTGACAAAAGGGAGACGCAAACCTAATGGATTCTTATCAATTGTGCAAGGTTTTTTGCTGCCTCCACCGCTGGCCGGGAAATCTGAATACAGACAACGGCATTTTCCGGTTTTTTATCGCGTTTATTCAACTACCTTTGCCCTTCTAAACATGTTTGCTATGGAACTGCGGATAGGGGAGCTTGCAGCCTTGTTCACAGCCGTTTGTTGGACAGTCACAGCAATGTCATTTGAGTCTGCCAGCCGTAAGGTGGGCAGCGTACCCGTGAATATCATCCGTTTGGTGATGGCTTTGCTGCTCCTGAGTATTTTTTCCTGGATAAGGCGTGATTTTCCGCTCCCTTTAGATGCCACATCATTCAACTGGTTTTGGCTGGCTTTATCCGGGCTGGTGGGATTTGTGATCGGCGATCTGTTTCTTTTTAAGGCATTTACGGTGATCGGCTCCAGGTTATCTCTGCTGATTATGACACTTGTACCACCCATTGCGGCCTTCGTCGGCTGGCTGATCATGGGTGAGACCATGGGCTGGTTGCATCTGGGCGGCATGGCCCTGACACTTTCGGGCATCGCTTTGGTGATATTGCATAAACAAGGGCAGCGCGAAAAACCAGGCGATCTGCTTGTGAAAGCTTCCACTACCGGTATCGTCTATGCGATTCTGGGTGCTGCCGGACAAGCAACCGGACTGGTGCTGAGCAAATATGGCATGCAGGATTATGACGCCTTCTCGGCCACCCAGATCAGGGTGATGGCCGGCATTATCGGGTTTGCCATCGTCATTCATTTTTTTAAGAAGTGGGGGGCGGTGAACAATGCATTGAAAAACAATACAGCATTGTGGTTGATGCTGTTCGGGGCAACCTTCGGTCCTTTTCTTGGGGTGTCTTCCTCCTTGATCGCCGTTAAACATACAGCAACAGGAATTGCCTCTACCATCATGTCCGTTTCCCCCATCCTTATCCTGCCCGCAACCTTCCTGTTGTATAAGCAAACAATTACATGGAAAGAATTCATAGGTGCCGTGATCAGTGTGTGCGGCGTGGCACTTTTTTTTATTTAAGGGCCAGCCTGAGTTAACGCTACTTTAGCCGGCCCCAGCAGAGGTTGAAGGTAAATAAACATTTGAGGCATCTGCAAGCAGGCCAATGGACGGCACAAGTGAATGCCTGGAAAAGAAAGAAATCAGATAAATAAAACATATATCTGATGAAAACCTTGAGCGGTTTTTCATCCGACAGTGTATCATTTGAAAATTGTCATGTATCTTTGCTGCGTCAAAAAACAAAGTATTATCTCAAAAACCGCAATCAATGAAAGGAATTATTTTACTTTTTGCCGCAGGACTCGTCATGGTGGCCTGCGGAGGACCGGCTACAGAAGAGCGTTCGGAGGAAATCATCGAAGATCATCCCATTGCTGAACTGGTTGAGAAACACATGGAATTCGATGGCAGAACAGTTCGTTTTGAAGGTGTGATTGACCACATGTGCCGCCATAGTGGTGACAAGATGCGCGTTGCACAGCCAGATGACGACGGGATGAGCATCCAGGTCCGTCTTGGCGAATTCATGAATCAGTTTAATGTGGATCATGAAGGCAGTGAGGTGACTATCATTGGTGCGCTGATGACAGAGGTGCTGAATATGGAAGAACTCGAGCAACATGATGAGGGCCACGATTGCGAATCTACGGAAGAAGCCGTCAGAATGATGGCTGAAAGGGGCATTGAACCGAATATCAGGCCATACATAGAACTGCAAGGCTTCGAGATCAGATAATACCCTCTCAATAACGGCTGATCACTCCCCGGCAATTGATGCCGGAGAGTATTTGGTGTTGGTGGCATATTGTTTTTGTCGCACAAACAGTAAACGATTGCTAAGCCACCCATTAAGCAATATGAGCGCATGAAGCTTCGGAAAGTAAATCGTGCCATACATCGTGACCTGGGCTACTTCTTTTTTGGTATGTGCATTATTTATGGTCTGTCAGGGATTGCACTGAACCACCGGCATCAGTGGAACCCAAACTATATCATCACACAAAAAACCTTTCAGCTCAAGCCTCCTGGCGAGGAGATAACGGAAAACCAGGACATGGCATTGCACTTCCTGGAACAGATGGGGAGGGAGGATGAATTCAAAACAACGCTGCGCAGTGGCGATAATTTACGCATCTTCATTAAGGATGGTACCGCTACCGTCAATATGTATACCGGGGAGGGCGACCTGGAAACCATACGGCCCAGACCGGTCTTCAGGGAGGTGAACTTTCTGCACTACAATACTCCCCGAAAATTGTGGACCTGGTTCTCTGACTTGTATGCCGCCGGACTGATTATCCTGGCGTTCACAGGACTTTTTATTCTGAAGGGAAAAAACGGAATTACGGGCAGGGGGGCCTGGCTTACAACTGCGGGTATCATTATTCCGCTGGTTTTGTTGTTCTATTACCTGAACGGGTGAGGGTTGAACCTGATGGAACCATTCGTCCACGGAAGGGGTGACCATGATGGTTTTGTCTACAGCCAAGGCTCCAACACCCGAGCTTAATGAGGGATATCCGCCATCTTTGCATACGCGTTTAAGGTCGCAAAGATCTCTTTTGCCATCGGTTTTGCAACGGCCGACATGCCCAGGAAGTCGCAGCGGACATTGTTCATCAATTGAAGGCCGGGCTTTTCGCCGCGCATGTTGGCCATGATGAGGGTCGCAAGGGCCGTCCGGAAATGGCTGGCTTTTAAACGCTGCGTGTGCTTTGAATGCCTTGACGGATGAATGTGAATGTAATAATCTTCATTATCCCCTTTGCGCAGAGTCCATTCAGAACCGTCAGAGACCGGCAGCTGCCAGAATAACTGGTTTGAACTGTCTATCCATCGGAAATACGATGTCCTGTCGTAAACCCGAAAACCCATCAGGGTGTTGATCAGATCATGACCAATCTTGTCTGGTGCCATTTCGCCCGTGTACATATCAAACTGTGAATCACCAAGCATTTTCAACTTGGCGACAAATAAAGGAAAGGCCTGTTCGGGTTTTTTTGACCACTTTCTTAACTGGTCCAAAACAAATCCCACGTGGTGCTTCCAGCCATTGAGCATGACAGGTTCTTGCGCACAACTTTTACTCTTTATGGCAGGAGAGGATTGCATCATACGGCCCTGTCTTTCATGGAATCTGCATTGTGTTTGTCATTTTGCATTGATGAAATGGACAAACAATGTTTTACAAATATACAGCATTGCGCCAAAAGGCCGAACATTATGTGCATAAGAAATTATTTTTTCGGACATTTGTAACAATCTATAGCATTGAAAGAAAACGTGGCAACAGAAGGATTTTTTTCATGTGTCTGGCTGTAATTTCACATGAAAAAAATTCATTTACATTTGTCGATCAGAAGCTTGCTGAGTTCATGGATCGGGGTTATAACAAAAAACGGGATGAAACAGTATACGGATGAAGAGTTGCTGGCCATGTTTTTTGAAGGCGACAACCCCAACTATGCCTTCAACCTCATTGTCAGGCAATACCAGGAGGCCGTTTACTGGCATGTACGACGACTCGTAATCAGCCATGATGATGCCAACGACATTGTACAGGATGTGTTTGTGAAAGCCTGGCAGGCTCTTGGAAAGTTCAGAAAAGACTCTAGCTTGTATACGTGGATCTATCGTATCGCCACCAATGAGACCCTCTCTTTCCTGAAGAGGAAAAAAAGACGTTTCCTTTTGCCCATTCAGGATGTGGCAAAACAGCTGGAGGAAACCCTGGAAGCAGATGTCTACTACGAGGGCAGTGAAATGGAAAAAAAGGTCCAGAAGGCCATCCTTTCGCTCCCTGCGAAACAACGGGCGGTATTTAACCTGCGCTATTACGATGAAATGAAGTATGAAGACATGGCCAAAGTCCTCAACACATCTGTTGGTGCGCTGAAAGCATCCTATCATCATGCAGTAAAAAAAATTGAAAAATCAATTGCATCCTGATTAAACCATATGTATCTTTAACAATCCAATGATTAAGAACCCATAAATGAAAAAAGAGCGTAAAAAAGCCATAAAAAAAGAGCTCCAAGAGCTCGAAAGCAGGCTTGACACACCGGGCAGTGCTTCTGGTTTTCGTATACCCGAAAATTATTTTGACAGTCTGCCTGGATCCATCCAGGAAAAGGTCCTGGAAAAAACCAGCCGTCCTGCCTTGAGCCCTTCCGGGGTTTTATACAGGAGGGTCGTTCCGGTATTGGCGGCAGTGGTACTGCTGGCAGGTATTGTCTTCAGCCTTTTTATCATGCGTAGTGATAATGAGTTCAGGGATCACTTGGTGGCGGACGACCTGGTTGCTGAATTTGAATACCTGGCCTTTCAGCCAGGGTTTGATCACGGACTTTTGTATGATGTTGTTGCGGAGTCCGGTCTTACTGCTGAAGAAATATTGTATGACCTCGACACCGAATTGCTCCACGGGGAGAACGACTATGACGAGGTGATGGAGTCAATGTTCGAGAATGCAAGGTATTATGGTATTGAAAACAGTTATTTATTATCGTCTCTTGATTAATAAAAAATTATGAAAACGATGGCATCATCTGAAATAAGAATGCATCTGCGTTTCGTTGGGCTGATGCTGGTGGCCCTGTTTTATGTCACGAGTGGTTTTTCACAGCTGCCCCATGGTCAAAGGCAGCCCGACAGGCTTTCTGATGAGAGAAAAGAGGCCATTGAGGCAAGGAAGATCTCTTATATCACACGGAAGCTTTCGCTCACGCCGGAGCAGGCCCGGGAGTTCTGGCCCATCTACAATGAATATACTGAAAAAGTAGAAAATCTTTCGGAAAGCTTCAGGGTGCAACAAGATCAGCTCCCGCGGCCTGAAGAGATGAACCAAGAGGAGGCGGCCCAGTATGTAGAGGCAGAGTTGGCACGTTTTGAGGATGCTGCTGCCTTGCGCCGCGAGTATGCGGAAAAGATGGGTGATGTGATTTCCATTCAACAGGTGGCCCTGCTGCTTGACGCTGAGAGAAGCTTTCACAGGATGCTGTTCAGGGAAGCACAACGGCGCCATCGCCAGGATAACCGAAGCAGGCAAAGAAACTGATCAGATCTCTTCCAGCGCACGGCGCTCTATCCATCCTATATTGCCATTGGCAAGCAAACCGATCAACAGCCTGTCGACCATCTCTTTTTGGCCGACAATCACCCTTTTTATCTCCATGGTAAGCAGGTCCACAAACCTGCTTTCCTGTTGTATCCTTTCATTCAGTTCTTTAATATCCATATTGTCGCTTGTTAATGATCGGGAAATGAATGGACAAAATTATTCTTTGAAGGGATACACTAAACGAATTTTGTCGTTAAAAAATGTTAAAGCATTGATAAACAATGATATAATAGGTTTTTCGCAGAAAAATGAAAAAAAAATTGCAAAATAATTTGGATTATTCAAAATAATCATCTTACCTTTGTAGTGTATTAGTTATGTAGAACACTAAAACAATCACAAAAATGGTTCAAATTGAAAATTTAAGTTTCGGTTATACAAGGAAGCAGACTTTGTTTGACCGTCTGGCACTGGAGCTTGTTCCCGGCAACATATATGGGTTGCTGGGGAGGAATGGTGCCGGGAAAACGACCTTGCTGAAGGTGATTGCCGGACTGGTGTTTCCCCGTCAGGGGACCAGCAAGGTATCGGGCATCGAATCCGGCGTGCGTGCACCGGAAGTTTTGGCGGACATCTGTTTTATTCCCGAGGAGTACCATTTGCCCCCGATCCGCATTGAGCGTTATGTTTCTCTCAATGCTCCTTTTTACAGCCGGTTCGATCATGAAAAACTGGCCTGGCTGATGAAGGAGTTTCAGTTGGATCTGTCTCACAAGCTGCATCAGCTTTCTTTTGGCCAGAAAAAGAAATTTTTGCTGGCTTTCGGCTTATCCACCTCTTCACGTTTGTTGCTGATGGATGAACCCACCAATGGCTTGGATATCCCCTCAAAAAGCCAGTTCCGGAGGGTAATTGCTGCCTCGCTGACCGAAGAGCAGAGTGTGGTGATCTCCACCCACCAGGTAAGGGATCTGGAGAGCCTGATCGACCCGGTCATTATCATTGATGAGGGCAGGATCATTTTCCAGCAGGATGTGAACAGTATCACTTCTGCACTGGCGTTTGAAACAATCCCCGAGATCAAAGAAAACCGTCAACCTTTGTATTATGAGGAAGCATTGGGTGGATATGCGTCCATCCTGCCAAATGTTCAAGACAAAGATACCCGGATGGACCTGGAGTTGCTTTTTAATGGCGTGATCGCCAATACCAAAGGAATCAATCAAGCATTTAAATCATAACTTCATATGAAAACGAATAGTATATTTAGCTTTAGAAGGTTATACTTACTTTTAAGAAGACAATTGTTGTCTAACGCCTCTGCCTGGCTGATTGCTTTCGGTGCGGTGGCAGGGTCCTTGTTGGTGCTGTCGTTGCTGGTTGCATATTTTCAACCTGCCAACCTCGCCGCTCTTACCGGGTTGTATTTTACCGTAATGTTTATCGGCGGGTATATATTTACAAGCAATATTTTCGGCGAGCTGCATCATGCCCAGAGAAGTTACCAGTACCTTACATTGCCGGTTTCCACCACTGAAAGGCTGTTCAGTGCGTGGATCATAACAGCCATTGTTTTTCCGGTGATCGCCGTCCTGAGCATGGCCCTGATCGTATTGATCGCCAACCTTGTGATGAATTTTACTTTCGACGTAACGCCCTTCCAGAGTGTTTTTTCAAAAGGAAGCTGGACATCCGTCAAGGTCTACATGGTAACACAATCCGTATTTCTGCTCGGTGCCGCTTATTTTCGTAAAAACAACTTCCTGAAAACCGTTTTGGCCCTTTTTGTTGTGTCGGTCATCTTCCAGATTGTCATCGTAACAACGGCATATTTCGTGTTTTCCCCATTTGCCGAGGAGGGCGCCTTCAATATTGGGCCACAGCATATGTCGCAACAGATGGAAAATGTATTTCTAACCCATGTCCCGGCAACAGCAAGGGTCATCTTCTGGTATCTGACCATCCCTTTTTTCCTTATCGTTACATGGTTTAGCTTAAAAGAAAGGCAGGTGTAATAATGGAATTCAATGACAATCAAGCAATTTATCTGCAAATAGCAGATTATTTCTGCGACCGTATCCTGAAGAAGCAATGGAAGGAAGGGGAGAAGATCCCCTCAATCAGGGATATTGCTGTGTTGATGGAAGTGAACCCAAACACGGCCATCCGTACCTTCAACTTCTTGCAGGAAAAAGGCATCATCTTCAATAAAAGGGGCATCGGATATTTTGTGACCGAAGATGGGTATAAAAAAACCCTGGCGTTTAAAAAGGAAAACTTTGTCAATGAAGAACTGCCCAAGGTGTTTCACACCATGGATGTGCTGAAAATGCGGACCGCCGACCTGGAGCGGCATTATTCAAAATACAGGGAGAAAAGTTTCAATGAATGATCATTTAACCCATTAATAAAATGAAAACAACAAATAAAATTTTGCTTGCCGCTTTCCTGGTGGTTTTGCTGGCCACCATCGTATTCATGTTTTTCCTGCGTGCAAACATATCTTTTGAGGTGGTTGAAGGTAGTGGGAATGTGGTTCGCCAGGAAAGGGTAACGGCAAATTTTCAGCACGTTGCATTGCGGGGCCACCTGAAAGCATATATCGTTCAGGATGTTGATTGCCGGGTTTATATAGAAGCTGATGACAACCTGGTCGACCTGATCGTAACAGAGGTTGACAATGGCCATTTGAACGTTTATTTCGAAAAAACTGCAGGCAAGCAGACCACTTTAAATGTATTTATTCATGTTTCGGATTTGGAGGCCCTGCATCTTTCTGCCGGCTCACAGGCATATGCAGAGGAACCGTTAACAGGCAAATCTTTTGAACACAATGTGCAAACCGGAGCAAAAAGTACCTTACATTTGCAATATGAAAGAGCGGACATGAAAGTGCTGGCGGGGGCCATCACCACCCTTACAGGCAAAGTGGATTGGCTGACGGTCCTGAGTGCAGCCGGTGCCATTATTGATGCAAAAGAGCTTATGGTGAAGGATTGTGAAATTGATGCAAAAGCCGGGTCTGTCAACAATTTGTTTGTGACCGGCACACTTTCAGGGATTGTTTCCCGGGGCGCTGTGATCCACTATACCGGTGAACCCGAAATAGCGGGACTTGATGTAAAGAGTGGGGGACATATTGAAACAAGGACCCGGTAAAAGCATGATCAACAGGGCTAACATTCCGGTTGTGGGTTGCAGGCGAAATTACAGGGCATCCAAATGATGGAATAAATGCTTCGTGGATTAAAAAAGACGCTGAAAAAAGGACTTTCCCATGCGGGAATCGATCTGACCAAAAACATGGCCTATGACCGCCTCACCAGGCAGGTCATGAAGAAGGTTTTGACAACCACTTCCAATTGTATAGATGTCGGTAGTCATGACGGTGAAGTGCTGGAACAGATTCTGCAATTGTCTCCGGAAGGCAGACATTTTGCCTTTGAACCCATTCCCGTTTATTACGAAGCTCTGCTAAGGCATTTTGGCAATCAGGTTACCATCATGCCTTATGCCTTATCGGACAAAGAAATGGTCACTGATTTTCAGTATGTCCGCAATGCCCCGGCCTACAGTGGATTGAAAAAAAGAAAATACAACACGTATAATCCTGATATTCAGAAGATTAAAGTAAATACCCGTGGTCTTGATCAGGTTATTCCAGACAGCATTTCCGTAGACTTTATCAAGATTGATGTGGAGGGCGCTGAGTATCTGGTTTTAAAAGGTGCAAGGAACCTGGTAAAGCGTTGCCGGCCCTTCATTGTCTTTGAGTTTGGCCTGGGAGCCAGCGATTATTATCAAACTGACCCGGAACAATTGTATAATCTGCTACTGTATGAGTCAGGCATGCAAATATCGTTGCTCAGTGATTTTATCCGGGACAAACGTCCGTTAAGCATAACTGAATTTGTAGCCCATTACAGGCGCAATAAAGAATACTATTATATTGCGCATCCTCCAAGCTCCAACCGTTCGTAAATTTGTCCCTGCATAACCTCAGCCCGGATTAGGCCTTTTCGCAGAAATGTTATATAATTAATATTATGTTAAATAGATATTGTTGAAACAACAGGGAAGCAAAAACATACTCCCCTGTTGCAGGCATTTAACAAAACGTTTTGCAAAGTCGATTATCTTTGCTCCGGCACAAGCTATTCTGCTTCGCCGCCAAAATATTTCAAATACAGTTCCTCGATCTCTTTCAGTTTATCCGGCTGGTTAGTCCTTGCATACAATTCAACCAGGGAAATAACCACTGTCCTGTAACTGGGGTCGTCCTCATCAATCAAGTCTTTGGCTTGTTCAAGATAGGGTTGCGCCTCGAGCCAGATTTCACGGAACTCTTCTTCATCTTTCTGGTATTGTGCAAAATCCTGCGTCTTCCTCAACCTTTGTTCAGCGTCTTCAAACAGCATCAATCCCTTGTTAAAATACAATGCGCCCAGGTTGTACATGGCATCAAAATAGTCGGGTCTCAGTTCCAGTGCCTTTTCATAAGCCTGTACCGCTTGTTCAAAGGCAAACTCCCTATCCTCTTCCGAATAGAGGGTGTCCTGGGCCATTTTGTCATAATTGGCGCCAAAGGCAAAATAGAGGCCTGGATTATCGGGGTCTTTTTCTATGGCAATATCCAGCACCCTTGTGGCTTCTTCCACATCACCGGTAAAGATATGTATATTGGCTTCTGCAAAGATAAGATCAAGGTTATCGGGGTATCTGTCCCGTCCTTCCTGAACATACTCAGTGCCCTTCAAAGTGTCGCCCAAATGCAAAGAGATGCTTGACAACGATGAATAAACAAAGGGTTGGTCATATTCCATTCTTTTGAGATCCAGATACAAGTCCCTTGCTTTTTCAAAGTCCTGGCCAAATTCTGCTGTCAGTGCCGCATTATATAATGTGGTGGTATCTTTCGAATCAAATGATTTGCTGATATCGTAGGCACGAAGGAAGTAATCACTGGCTGTACCCCATTCTTCCTCATTATAGGCAGCCACACCGGCATTAAAGACCAGTTCTGACATGAACAGCATGGCTTGCTGAATTTCAATTAAAAAGTCGTTGTCTTTGTCCAATTCCTGAGCTTTCTGTAAAGCATGATCAGCCAGATCGACCGGATTTTCAGCCAATTGCTGATATTCAGGTTCTTCAGTTATGGCGATCTCCATGTACAGCTGTGCTTTGACGACCCATAGTTCCGGATCTTCCAACGCTTCTTCATATTCCATAGCGGCTTCAATGTGTTCCTTTGCCTCATCAAGGTTGCCACGGTTAAGCTGGCGGTTGGCACGCCTGATATCCCTGCCCTGGGCATGGACAACGGTCGCGGAGATCAAAATGAATATTAAAAGAAATACAATGCGCTTCATTATCTTGGGTTTTTGGTTAAAAAATATTGTATTAAAAAGATTGTTGGTTTGCCGTGATAAAAGTTCTTTTTATGGTAAAGCTCAAGGTTAAGTTTTGTGCCATGGGCAGATGCAAAATTAAAAATAATTTCAAATAACACCCAAATAGTCAAAGTCAGATCGTTTCATTCCCGTCATTTTCGTTGTCATCACCTTGTTCATTGTCTTCATTGTTGCCGTTCAGGGCCTTTTCCTGCACCTTGGTGATCGCAGCAATTTTGTCTGCATCTCTCAATGCGATGAGCTTTACGCCCTGGGTGGCGCGACCCATTTCGCGCAGATCATTAACAGGCAACCGAATGGCGATGCCCGATTTGTTGATGATCATCAAATGGTCGCTGTCCTGAACACTGACCATGGCAATGAGCGGGCCTGTCTTGTCAGTGATATTCAAGGTCTTCACCCCCTTGCCTCCCCTGTTGGTAATGCGGTATTCAGCCAGTATGGAACGCTTGCCGAACCCTTTTTCACTAACGACCAGGATACTGCTCATAGGATCTTCAACACATACCATGCCAATTACTTTATCTTCGGGTCCTGCCAATGTTATTCCCTTCACACCCGAGGCGCTTCTGCCCATTGCCCTGACGCTATTTTCCCTGAAACGGATGGCTTTACCGCTTCGTAACCCGATAAGTATCTCATTGTGACCATTCGTAAGGGAGGCTTCAATGAGTTCATCCCCCTCTCTGATATTGAGGGCGATGATTCCGTTAACCCTTGGCCTGCTGTATGCCGACAGGCTTGTTTTTTTGATGATGCCCTGCCTGGTGCACATCATGATGAAGTTGTTTTTCGTATAATCTTCATCTGTGAGGTCTTTGACATTGACGAAGGCTTTAATCTTGTCGTCGGAGGGTATGTTGATCAGGTTCTGTATTGCTCTTCCCTTGCTGGTTTTGGTTCCTTCCGGTATTTCGAATACACGCATCCAGAAACACTTTCCCTGTTCTGTAAAAAAGAGCAGGT
Organism: Bacteroidales bacterium; assembly: GCA_007125585.1. GTDB lineage: Bacteria > Bacteroidota > Bacteroidia > Bacteroidales > UBA7960 > PUPG01. The sequence goes on along the minus strand of SLCY01000116.1, from coordinate 9,444 downwards.
AATTGTGATTGGATGCCACAAAGAGGTGTTCAACAAAGTCGTCATCACGTGTCACGGAACCTTTGCTGCCACGTCCTCCCCTGCCCTGTGTACGGTATTCGGTGAGCAAGGTACGTTTAATATAGCCCAGGTGTGATATGGTGATCACCACATCTTCATCAGGGATGGTGTCTTCGATCCGAAAGTCGTTGGCTGTGTATTCGATCTCTGTTCGGGTTTTGTCTCCGAACTTCTCTTTCATCTCCAGCAGTTCATCTTTTATAATGTTCATCCTGAGGAAGATATCGGCAAGAACGGACTTGTAGTAATCTATTTTCTGCAACAGGTCCTGGTGCTCTTTTTGTATTTTGTCTCTTTCCAGACCTGTTAGGCGTTGCAGGCGCATATCAAGGATCGCCCGTGCCTGTGCCTCTGACAGGGAAAACTTCTCCATCAGTCCGGCTTTCGCCTCATCGGGGGTCTGAGAGGCACGGATCAGTGCAATGACTTCGTCAATATGATCCAGTGCGATCAATAAACCTTCGAGGATGTGTGCCCTTTTTTCGGCTTCGCGCAATGTATATTCTGTCCGCCGGGTTACCACATCATGACGGTGGTCAACATAGCAGCGTATCAGGTCTTTGAGGTTCAGCAACATTGGCCGGCCGTTGACCAGTGCGATGTTGTTGACATTGAAGGAGGTCTGGAGGCCGGTATGTTGATACAACAAGTTGAGCACCACATTGGGCACAGCATCTTTTCGGAGTTCATAAACGATCCTTAAACCCTTGCGGTCTGATTCGTCCCTGATATCGGTTATCCCTTCGATCTTCTTATCATTGACAAGATCGGCGGTACGTTTGATCATTTCGGCCTTGTTCACCTGGTAAGGTATGGAGGTAACGACAATGGCCTCTTTACCGTTGTCGAGGGTATCCATGTTTGCCTCGCCCCGCATCACAACCCGGCCACGACCTGTGTGGTAGGCGTCTTTTACACCTTCATACCCGTATATCAGACCTCCGGTCGGAAAGTCCGGGGCTTTAATGTGCTTCATCAGCCCTTCGATGTCAATGTCATTGTCGTCAATGTATGCCACAATGCCATCCACCACTTCACCAAGGTTATGCGGCGGCATGCTGGTGGCCATCCCAACGGCAATTCCGGAAGATCCGTTCACCAAAAGGTTGGGAATCTTGGCAGGCATCACCGTGGGTTCCCTGAGGGTGTCATCAAAATTCAGCTGAAAGTCAACCGTTTCCTTGTCAATGTCAGCAAGAAGCTCTTCTGAGATCTTCTGCATGCGCGCTTCTGTATATCGCATGGCTGCAGGACTGTCACCGTCAATACTGCCGAAGTTACCCTGCCCGTCAACCAAAGGATAACGCAATGACCATTCCTGCGCCATCCGAACCATGGCGTCGTAGACAGAACTGTCACCATGAGGATGATACTTACCCAACACCTCCCCCACTATTCTGGCAGACTTTTTGTAAGATCTGTTACTGAAAACGCCCAGTTCATGCATGCCAAACAAGACCCGGCGATGTACCGGCTTCAATCCGTCACGCACATCCGGCAAGGCGCGTGACACAATGACAGACATGGCATAGTCGATGTATGCCGATTTCATCTGATCCTCAATATCAACTTTTGTAATCCTGGCTTCTGACATTCTGGAAATCAATAATTTTTAACTGAAAAACTGTCTTAAAACAAACACACGAAAATACATATTTTTTCATTACAAAAATTGATAATAATGAACTGTTTGCCAATGAACTTTCTAACAATTGCCGTTAATTATTGTTAATAATTTGGAGCCGGTTATTGCATTTTAGTTAATATTGTAATGAATTTAATTGCAAAGACCAAATTGGAAGGAAAAATCTTATGGAAGCAAAATTTTCACCTGTAGTAAAAGATGTGATAACCTATAGTCGTGAAGAAGCTTTACGCAATGGCAACGATTACATAGGTATAGAGCATTTCTTGCTGGGATTGATCCGTGAAGGGGAAAATCTGGCTGTTCAGGTATTGACCAATATGGGTATCGATTTGCAGCAAATGAAAAAAACGATAGAAAAGACCATCAAAGGACAATCCCCAGGGAACCGCAACCTTGAAAATATACCACTTGTCAAGCAGGCTGAACGTGTGTTGAAGATAACTTATCTTGAAGCCAAGCTGTTCAACAGTGACCTTATTGGTGCAGAGCATTTATTGTTATCCATATTGAAAGACAATGACAATTTGGCGACAAGGCTTTTGAACCAGCAGGGTGTGGATTATCAACTTGTTAAAGAGGAGATTGAAACCCTCCAGAGTGGGTTCAAAGAGGAGTTGCCTCCGAAGGACATACGTGACGAGTTGACGCCCAGCGAAGATGACGATAGTCCTGAGGGGGGTGGCTTTGGCAGTTCCCTCAAAAAAGGGGGGGAAAAATCCACCACGCCTGTGCTGGATAATTTTGGACGAGACCTGACACGTGCGGCGGAGGAAGACCGGCTGGATCCTGTGGTCGGAAGGGAAAAAGAGCTGGAGCGTATTGCCCAGATCCTTTCACGCCGCAAAAAGAACAACCCGATCCTTATTGGTGAGCCGGGTGTTGGCAAGTCGGCCATTGCAGAGGGACTGGCATTGCGGATTGTCCGGCGCAAAGTAAGCCGTGCCTTGTTTAACAAACGCCTTGTCACCCTTGATCTGGCATCTCTGGTGGCTGGCACCAAATACCGCGGACAATTTGAGGAACGTATGAAAGCTTTGCTCAATGAGCTGGAAAAGAATCCCAATGTGATCCTCTTTATTGACGAGTTGCATACCATCGTCGGTGCGGGTGGCGCTTCCGGCTCGCTTGATGCTTCCAATATGTTCAAACCTGCCCTGGCACGTGGTGAGATCCAGTGCATTGGAGCCACCACCATGGATGAGTACCGTCAGCACATAGAGAAAGACGGGGCACTGGAGCGGCGTTTCCAGAAGATCATCATCGATCCTACCTCGGCAGAGGAAACCATGGAGATCCTCAACAACATCAAATCCAAATATGAAGACCACCACCTGGTGAACTATTCGGAAGATGCCATCTGGGCCTGCGTTCACCTGACGGATCGTTATGTCAGTGACAGGTACCTGCCCGACAAGGCCATTGATGCCATGGATGAGGCCGGATCGCGTGTACACATAACGAACATTCGTGTGCCGGAGGCCATCATCAATATAGAAGGAAGGATCGACACGGTGCGTGAGGAAAAGACCGCGGCCATCAAAAGCCAGAAGTATGAGCAGGCTGCCAAGTTCCGTGACCAGGAACGTGAGTTGATGGACCAGCTGGAAGCTGAAAAGCGGAAATGGGAACAAGAGTCACAGCTTCACCGTGAAGTGGTGTCAGAACAAAATGTTTCGGAAGTGGTATCCATGATGACGGGTGTTCCTGTTCAGCGCATCGCGCTCAATGAGAGTGAGCGCCTTATCAATATGGAACAAGACCTTGAAAAGAGTGTTGTGGGCCAAAAGGAAGCCATTCGCAAGATCGTTAAGAGTATCCGGAGAAACCGTGCGGGACTGAAGGATCCATCCAAGCCCATTGGGTCATTCATCTTCCTCGGACCAACGGGAGTGGGTAAAACCCACCTTGCCAAGGTCCTGTCACACCACCTGTTCGATTCCGAAGATGCCATCATTCGCATCGACATGAGCGAATACATGGAGAAGTTTGCCGTCAGCCGCCTGGTGGGCGCCCCTCCCGGTTATGTTGGCTATGAAGAGGGCGGACAGTTAACCGAGAAAGTACGCAGGAAGCCTTATTCCGTCTTGCTTCTGGACGAGATAGAGAAAGCGCATCCTGATGTGTTTCACCTCTTGTTGCAGATGCTGGATGACGGACAACTGACTGACAGCCTCGGCCGGAGGGTGGATTTTAAGAACACCATCATCATCATGACCTCGAATATCGGGTCAAGGCAGCTCAAAGACTTCGGGATGGGCGTTGGGTTCAACACCCCTGCGCGACAGGCAGCGTCCAAAGAATATACCCAGAGCGTTATAGAAAATGCACTGAAGAAGACCTTTGCCCCGGAATTCCTGAACCGTGTGGATGATGTGGTCATTTTCGATGCCCTGCTAAAAGAGCATATCTTCAGGATCATTGATATCGAACTGAAGAAGCTGTTCAAACGTATCGACGACCTGGGCTACCAGATAAAACTCACAGATGCCGCCAAGGAGTTCATTGCGGAAAAAGGCTGGGATCCTTCCTTCGGCGCCAGGCCGCTCAACAGGGCCATACAGAAATACCTGGAAGACCCGCTGGCTGAGGAGATCATCCGCAGCAAAATGTCTGCCGGCGATATCATACAGGTCAATTACAAGAAGGACAAAGAAGAGGTATCCATAAAAATAATCCCCTCCGGGGAAAAGAAACAGCAGAAAGCCACACAGGATGATTCGGAGGCTGAGGGCTAATGGTTGGTGGAACCGGATATATTGTATGTACAACAATCGCGGCACGGGAAGCATGGCTGAACGAACGGGATGTCCTCAGAACTTATAGGAATTGTCTTCAATCAGTTTGGCTGCAATGCGACGCCGGGCTTCCTTTACATTGACGCCCCTGAGAGTGGTCAGCGTGGTCAGTGCTTTGACCATCTTATCGGCCGCATCTTTTTCTGTAAAAGAATATGCGGCATCCATCCCCAGCTTTCTGACCTTGTTGACGGCATCATAGAGGTAAACATCGAGCATGTCTTTATACAAAGGAGCCTCCTCCCCTTTCGCTGGCTCAATCTTTTCAACCCTGAGCAAGAGTGATTCGGCGATATAGATCTCTGTGATGATGTCGGCGATGTTGTTCAGCACCTCCTGTTCCCTGACCAGCTTCCTGCCATATACATCGCTGGCGCCGTGAATAACCAGCATGGCCGCTTTTTTGAGGTTTTTGATGTTCCTTTGCTTCTCCTGGTAGTAGGTTTCTCCCTTTTGCTGTCCATCGGTGATGTTGTCCATCTCACGGTACAACTGCGCTGCCATGCCGAACAGGTCATAATCCCCTTTCTGCGCACGCTTCAGGGTGGTGTCGGTGATCAGCAACCGGTTGATCTCGTTGGTCCCTTCGAAGATCCGGTTGATGCGTGAGTCACGGTATCCCCTTTCCACATTCATTTCGGCAGAATAACCCATCCCGCCATGAATTTGTACGGCTTCATCCACCACATAGTCGAGGATTTCAGAACCATAAACCTTTAATATGGCATCTTCAACCGCATAATGACTGATGGCTTCGATGGCCGACCGGCCATCATCACAAGCTTCTTTTTGCTTCAGCTTGTCCATCAGCTTGTCAATATCCTTGCTGACCCTGTAAATGGCCGACTCATGGGCAAAAGTGCGGATGACCATCTCCGCCAGTTTGTGCTGGATGGCTCCGAAGCTGGCGATCAGCGCACCAAATTGTTTGCGTTCATTGGCGTATTTGACCGAATCGGTGATGGCCATCTTGGCAGCACCGATCACGTTGGCACCCAGTTTCATCCTGCCCATATGCAGGATGCTGAGCGCGATGCGAAAGCCCTCTCCCCTTGCTCCAAGAAGGTTTTCGGCAGGTACTTTCACATCATTATAATAGATCTGGGCCGTTGAAGATCCTTTGATACCCATTTTGTGTTCATCGGGTCCGATGACCACACCCGGCAGGTTGCTATCAACGATAAAGGCACTAAGGATACGGTCTTTGTCGATCTTGGCAAATACCACCTGGGTATCGCAGAATCCCGCATTGGTGATCCACATCTTCTGTCCGTTCAGGATATAGTGCTTGCCGTCATCCGAGAGGGTGGCACTGGTTTTACCGGAGTTGGCATCGCTGCCGGCACCGGGCTCGGTGAGGCAATAGGCACCCAGCAACTCACCGGTAGCCAGCGCCGTGACATACTTCTGCCTTTGCTCCTCACTGCCGTAGTACATGATGGGCAGGGTTCCAATGCCACAATGGGCCATGAAAGCAACAGAGAAAGAAAATCCGGCGCCAATGGTCTCTGCAGCAAGCATTTGTGTTACAAAGGACTGTCCAAAACCACCGTACTCCTCCGGAATCGATATGCCCATCAGGCCAAGCTCACCCGACTTTTTCAATATCTCCTTCATCAACTCCCGGTCACCCTGATCCAGATTGTCCAGGTTCGGATACACCTCTGCTTCAAGAAAGTCCTTACAGGTTTGGGCAATCATTTGTTGCTCCTCATCGAATTCCTCGGGTACAAATACATCTTTGGCTTCCACCTCCCTTACAAGAAATTCTCCACTTTTCAGGTAATCTTTGTTGTCCATGTTCAGATCAGGTTTATGTTTTTACTTGCCCAGTGCATGGGCGATGAGTTCTGCAATGTCGTAATTTTTTACATCATCCTCCCTGTTTTTGTATTTAAGGCCATCCGTGACCATGATCATACAAAAGGGGCAGGCTGTGGCAATAATGCCGGGCTGTGTCTCCAGGGCTTCCTCGGTACGCTCAATAAAGATCTCCTTGTCTCCCTTCTCGGCCTCCTTGAACATTTGTCCGCCACCTGCGCCACAGCACAAGGCAAAATGCCTGTTTCTCTCCATCTCGATCAGGTGGCCAGTAAGCAGGCGCAGGATTTGCCTGGGCGGCTCGGTGACGTCATTGGCCCTGGCCAGGTAACAAGGGTCATGATAGGTAATGCGGACGCCGGCGTATTTGCTGAGATCCGGCTTCAGCCTGCCCTCCGACAGCGCATTGTCAAGAAATTCAACGTAGCTGACCACATCGAAGGTGCCCCCAAGCTCCGGATATTCGTTTTTGAACACATTATAACAATGGGGACAGATGGTAATGATCTTTTGAACATCGTACGAATGAAACAGTTCAATCAGCTGAAGGGCCTGCATCTGAAACAACATTTCATTGCCGGCGCGACGGGCAGGATCGCCGGTGCAGGTCTCTTCCGTGCCAAGGACAGCATAACTTGTTTCCAGGTGGTTCAGAATGGATGCAAAAGCACGGGTCACTTTCTTGTACCTGTCGTCGAAAGCACCCGCGCACCCCACCCAAAACAAATATTCGGGTTTTTCTTCCCTGGCAGCCAGTTCAGCCATCAAAGGGACATTTATTTTTTCTTTTCCTGTCATGAAACTTTTTTAAATGTCTTTACTGTAACGGTAACAAACAATCTTTACCCCATTATTTCAGCCGGCCCACTGCATACGGTCTTCATTGGAAAACTGCCAGGGGGCCCCGTTGTTTTCAATATTCGAAAAAGTGGCATTCAGCTCTCCCGGCGCTGCGGCTTTTTCCATTACCAGGTATCTCCTCATTTCAAGAATTACCTCCAGGGGGTTTATGTTAACAGGACATTCCTTCACACAAGCATTGCATGTGGTACATGCCCACAGTTCTTCGTCTGCGATGCGGTCAAACAAGGTTTTGCCATCGCTGGCATCTTTTCCTTTCCTGCAGATCAATTTCCCAGCTTCCTCAATCCTGTCGCGCACATCCATCACCACCTTCCTGGGCGAGAGTTTTTTCCCCGTCATGCTGGCCGGACAGCTTGAGGTACAACGGCCGCATTCGGTACAGGTATAGGCGTCCATAAGATGCTTCCATGTAAGGTCGGTGGCATCTTTTGTGCCGAATTGACCGATATCTTCTTCTTCAGAACCGGTTGCGCTTTCCACAGCTGATGGGTTCAGCATCATCCTGATCTCCTTGGTAACATTGGACATGTTGACCATCTTGCCCAGGGGCTGAAGACTTGAATAATAGACATTGGGAAAAGACAGAAATATATGAAAGTGCTTTGAATAGGGAATATAGTTGAGGAAGATCAGCACCCCTACAATATGGAACCACCATCCTGACCTTTCCAGGGTGACCAGGGCGCTGTCTGTCATCCCGGCAAACCAGGGCTGCATCAGGTCACTGATCAGGAACGGCCCAAGGGCTGCATAATGTACATCCCCTCTTACCTGCAATAACCCGTCGGCGGCATTCATCACCAGTATAGAGCTCATTAGCAGAATTTCCGTGACCAGGATGATGTTGGCATCAGAGCGGGGCCAGGCAGTCATTTCCCAGTTCCAGAAACGCCTGACCCTTATCACGTTTCTTCTGACGAGAAAGATCACGCAGGCCAGGATCACCAGTACAGCAAATATCTCAAAAAGAGAGATCAGCACCGGATAGATATTCCCCAGAAAAGCGAGGATGCGGTGTGTCCCGAAGATCCCATCGATCAATATCTCCAGCATCTCAATATTGATCACAATGAATCCGACATATACGAAAATGTGCAAGATGGCTGATAAGGGCCTTGTTGTCATCTTTGACTGACCAATGGCCACCCAAGCCATATTTTTCCACCTGCGGGGCTTTTGGTCATCGATGCGTTGTTTTTTCCCCATTAAGATGTTTTGTGCTATCCGCCGGACATTTTTTGTGAACAGCACCACAGCAAGGATGAGCAAAATACTGAAAATAAAATTTGCAACCATTGGCGATGTAAGATTAAGGATCGATCGTTAAAAGGGGGTTTCTATGTTCAGGCAGATTTTGCCTTTTTAAGGGCTTCCACAAGCTTTGGAAGAATTTTGGATGCATCTCCCACTATCCCATATTGGGCGGCATCGAAAATCGGTGCATCTTTGTCGTTGTTGATGGCGATAATGTATTTGGAGGCACTGATCCCGGCGAGGTGCTGTGTCGCTCCGGAAATACCGATTGCAAAATACACATTGGGTGCGATGATCTTCCCTGTCTGGCCGGTGTGTTCTTCATGTGGCCGCCATCCTTCGTCCGACACAGGCCGGGAGCATGCTGTTGCACCATTCAACAAACTGGCAAACTCTTCGATCGGGGCCCAGTTATCCGGTGACTTCATGCCGCGGCCCCCCGATACCACAATCTCCGCATCGGTCAGCAACAACTGTCCTGTTTGCTTCTGAACATCCTTTATCTCAGCTTTTGGGGCTATACCCTGCAGGTCTGTATCAGCTTTCTGCACCACTGTATCTGCCGGATTCTCTGCAAGGTCAAAGGAGTTCTGGGCCAGGGTGAGGATTTTGATATCCGTGTTCAGCTTCATGCTTGCAAAGGCATTGCCTGAAAAAACCCGCTTTTTGATGACGAAGGGGGAAGTGCTGTCTGGCAACTGGTTCACGCCTGAAGCAACAGCCGCTTTCAGCCGGACAGAAAGCCGGGGTGCCAATGATTTTCCGGCATTGTTATCGGCCAGGACAATCACTTTGGCTGACTCTTTCTCCGAAATGTCTGCGATAACCTTGGTATAAGTCTGGGTATCAAATTGTTTCATCAGGTCATCTTCAACAGAAATGATCTTTTGGATGCCATAGGTCCCCAGTTTTTTCAACTCCTCCTGTTCCACCTTTCCGATGGATACAGCAATGGACTCGGTATCAAGGATCTCTGCTAGTTTTGCCGTATAGGATGCAAGT
>SLCY01000031.1 GCA_007125585.1 Bacteroidales bacterium | reverse complement strand
TAACGGGTTGCCCAGCAAAATCATCACCAGTGATTTTACATTTCAGTTCGAATGGGAATCTGAATCGCAGGTGGTAATCACTACCATTGAGAACGAGGGTAGTGCACGGTCGCAGGTGGCATTAGACCTAACAGATACCCCGGAGTCGAGGTCTTTTGCGCCTCCGGAGGGGATAGTGCAGCCCAGGACTCTCGCTGACAGGCCGGATCAGGCGCTGTCTCAACGTACTGCGCCTGCAGACCGGATGATCCCCGATTACCTGAAATCGAGCAGCAGTACGATCACCGTCGAGCAGTGCGGCATAGCCCTGAAAGATGCCCGTGTGACCCTGCAGCTTGTTCAGGATGGCGTATTTAATAATTACCATACCAATGAGGTAGCACCGGGCAGTTACCTTGCTACGCTCCCTGTTACGGGTCAGGCGTTATACGATAAGGTGGATGACGCCTGTATGGCATCGCTGGACTATGTCAGTTATGGCTGCGAGGCGGCTGATCACATGAAAGCCATGGCGGCCGCTACCTGTGCGAAGATCGTTTTAAGCACTGCCGTTGCTCCCCCGGTAGCTGCTGTATTGGGTAAGGCCTGTGTCGGAGCTTTTGGGGCGTATGCTCTCTACTGCCTGGCCGGTGATTGGACCCCCACTCTGCCGTTTGATACATGGAGCCTGGGTATGACCCCGAAGGAGATGTTGTGCAAATCGATAGCTTATATGCTCGACCGGGGACTGAAACTGGACGGGGGAGATATTACATATAACGTGAACATGTTTCACGCCTCCCTGGGTGCTAGCTGGCATGATAACCTGGCAACGACGCCCGCCACCGGCCCGTATCCTAACCCGTCCATTTCGCTCGAGGGAGAGCAGGAGGTGCTGTCGTTCAGCGCAAGTCCCGGGAACCCCCCACCCGGAGTGGGATATACAGCGCATGCCCAACTTGCTTGTGTCCCGCCCGGATCTACCATAGGCATCAGCATTGTTGGTACGGACGGATATTCCGATTCCACCTCATGCACCGCCTCGGAGACTAACCAGTCGTGCAGCCTGTATGTCCCCGGTGCCGATGGCGGGGTTAAGGATTTCCTCACCCTTACGGTCAATGGCGTGGAAATGCAGACGCTGGAGGTTGTGTTCGGTGGCGGTGGAAAATCAGCGCCCCTCGTGTCCCCACGCATGTCGGGCAATTAATGTCCCGGGCGGGTTTTTATCTTCCTGGGTTTTTTACAGGAGAGATATGCATTGTTCTTTTTGTTTCTAAGCCTTTATTGTACCGGAGAAACATCCAAAAAATGACGGCGCTCGACCTTCATCATGCTTTCAATCATGATTTCCATGAGCTCCTGCAAACCACGCCCTCTTTCAAGGGGCTTACCTAATACCTTAGAAAGTTGTTCCTTTGTAAAGATCATAGTCTTCTTGTTTTTAGTTATACATGTTATTTCATGGTTTCATGCAAAACTAATCCAAGAAGACTTTTTTTACCCAAACGATTGGTTGATTCATTAAACACATGAACCGGGAAATGCCTGTTTTTTCTGACAAACAGGCGGAGGATTGCAGCATAACCCGGTTGCTTCCTGTTAAGGGGCAAGAGCCTGGTTCATTGAACGAAAAAGTAAACCCAAAATGTCAACATGGGTAATCGATTCTTTTTATACAAAAGCGCTGTTGTAGCGTCACTGGCGGGTTTTTTGTTTGGGTTTGACACGGTTGTGATATCCGGAGCGGAGCAGGCAATTCAATCATTGTGGGGACTAAGCAGCACCCTGCACGGGTTGGCCATCAGCATGGCCCTATGGGGTACAGTTGTGGGTGCCATGATAGGGGGGTGGCCTGCCCAGTATCTGGGACGAAAAAAAACGCTGCTGTGGATTGGGGTGCTGTATCTTGTATCTGCCATCGGGTCGGCGCTGGCTCCCGAGGTGATCTCCTTCATGGTCTCCCGTTTTATAGGTGGACTGGGTGTGGGCATATCGACAGTGGCTGCACCAATGTTTATTTCTGAAATAGCACCCCCACAATACCGTGGTCGACTAACCGGGATGTTTCAGTTTAACATTGTGTTTGGTATTTTGGTGGCCTATTTTTCAAACTCGCTGCTGGGAGGTTTTGGAGAACACGCATGGCGGTGGATGCTTGGTGTCGAAGCGATCCCCGCACTTGTCTTTGCGCTGTCATGCACCGGCTTGCCCGAGAGTCCGCGATGGTTGATCGTATACAAAAAAGACCGTGAGCATGGATTGGAAGTATTAAGAAAAACAAACCGCGATCTTTCCGGAAATGAGCTGAACAGCCTGGTTGATGATATTGAAGCCACCGGAAGAGAGAAGAAGCAAACCACAGCCTTTTTTGGCAGGCATTTGCTCAAGCCCATCATGCTGGCGTTTTTTATCGCGTTTTTTAATCAGCTTTCCGGCATTAACGCCGTTCTCTATTTTGCGCCCCGGATCTTTCAGATGACCGGGCTGGAAGCCCAGACAGCTTTATTGCAATCGGTAGGTATAGGGATAACCAACCTGGTATTTACATTTGTCGGACTATGGCTGATTGACAAACTTGGCCGTCGTATCCTTTTGTATGTCGGCTCCTTTGGATATATTGCTTCACTTGGACTTACAGCATGGGCATTTTCTTCCGGCAACACAGGTATTGTACCAATGACCATCTTCGCATTCATTGCTGCTCATGCCGTTGGACAGGGGGCTGTGATATGGGTCTTTATCAGTGAAATATTCCCCAACAGACAACGGGCATACGGACAGGCATTCGGAAGCTTTACGCACTGGTTTTTTGCAGCCTCCCTCACTTTGGTGTTCCCATTGATGGCAGAAGCTATGAAACCACAGCATATTTTCGGAATTTTTTGTGCAATGATGGTCTTGCAGCTTATATGGGTAAAATTGTTTGTCCCTGAAACAAAAGGCATTTCACTGGAAGAACTGGAGCGCAGGTGATAACCGAAGAATTGCAATTTATACACTGAACCTTCTTATAAAGATAAATGGCCAACTATCCCGGAAGCTTACACACTTCAAGTGCCTAATTTCAGTGTCTAAAAAACAAAAGCCCCTGAATATCAGAGGCTTATTTTGCTTTTATGCGGTCCGGACGGGACTCGAACCCGCGACCCCGTGCGTGACAGGCACGTATTCTAACCAAACTGAACTACCGGACCATCATGCTGTAAGAACGCTGCCCCTGACACATCCTGCAAAGGCGCAGCAAAGATAATACAGTTTTTGTTTTCCACCAAGACCTTTTAAATATTTCAAAAAAATATTTCCGCACAGGGCAGGCCAAACCCCGCACCCCCCCTGGTCACTCCCCAATCAGCACATCAGCACATTAGCACATCAGCACATTAAAAAAATCAGCACATCAGCACATTAGCACATTAAAAAAATCAGCACATTAGCACATTAGCACATTAAAAAAATCAGCACATCAGCACATCAGCACATTAAAAAAATCAGCACATCAGCACATTAGCACATCAGCACATTAAAAAAATCAGCACATCAGCACATTCTTCAATTAGCCAATTAGCTAATTAGCTAATTAGCACATTACACCTCATCCTCATACTCCTTCAGGATATCCTTCACCCCATCGGTGGTAACACGGCCATAGGTCTTGTCGCCGACCATCACAACGGGTGCCAGTCCGCAGGCCCCCACGCAGCGCAGGCAGGTGATGGAGAACTTGCCGTCTTCGGTGGTCTCCCCCACCGGCACCTTCAGCAACCGCTTGAACTCATCCAGCACCTTCTCCGCACCGCGGACATAGCAGGCAGTACCGGTGCAGATGGAGATGGGATAACGTCCCCGCGGCAGCATGGTAAAAAATGAATAAAAGGTAACCACCCCATACACCTTGGCGACCGATACGTTCATCTCCCCAGCCACCACCTCCTGCACCTCTGCAGGCAGGTAGCCGAATATCTCCTGTGCCTTGTGCAGCACGTTGATCAGCTCGCCCGGTTCATTGTTGAACGACCTGGCAATGTCTTTCAGCTGCTGCACTTCGCTGTCTTTTAATTTCAGTTTGATGGATGTCATTATAGTACAATTTATTAGATTACACCATTGGATATACCCCTGTTGATCAGTCAAGCAATACTTCTTTTCGTTTCTTGTCGAAATAGTGTGTATGCAACAGCTGGTGGGCTTTTTCGCTCATGGGGCTTCCCAGGAACTGTTCATAAAGCTTAATGATGTCGGGGTTCTCATGCGACTTGCGGATTGCCTTCCCTGAATCTTCCTTGTATATTGCTTTTTGACGGGCCTTGATCACATCCGGATTGCCGTGGTGCAATGGCTGTCCGCCACCACCTACGCAGCCCCCGGGACAAGCCATGATCTCGATGGCATGGTAATCGCTCCTTCCGGCCTTGATGTCGTCGAGCAAAGTGCGTGCATGTCCCAAGCCATGAGCTATGCCGATCTTTATCTCTGTACCGTCGAAGTCGACACTGGCCGACCGGATCCCGTCGATCCCCCGCAACTGTTCAAAATCAACCTTTTCCAGTGTCTTGCCGGTGTGCACCTCATAGGCAGTCCGCACGGCAGCTTCAATCACACCACCGGTGGTTCCAAAAATAACAGCGGCACCCGTCGACTCCCCCATGGGCTTGTCGAAGTCCTCTTCGGGCAGGGTGTTAAAATCCATATTGAGCCGTTTGATTAGCATGGCCAACTCACGTGTTGAGACAGAATAGTCTACATCAGGATTGCCATCTACCTTAAATTCATCGCGTGTGCATTCATACTTCTTCGCTACACAGGGCATCACCGATACCACCACCAGTTCGTCACGGCGGGTATCGATCGTATCGGCAAAATAGGTTTTGGCGATGGAGCCAAACATCTGTTGTGGCGACCGGGCTGTAGAGGGGATATCACGCATGTCGGGAAAATGGTATTCAAAGAAGTTGACCCACCCGGGGCAGCAGGAGGTAAGCATAGGCAGCTTTACCTGTTTGTCTCCTTCGAGGAAGCGGGTAAGGCGGTCGAGAAGTTCTGCTCCTTCTTCCATGATGGTGAGGTCTGCAGCGAAGTCGGTGTCAAACACGTAGTCGAACCCGAGGCGGCGCAGGGCAGCCACCATCTTGCCGGTCACCAGCGTGCCGGGCTCCATGCCAAAAGCTTCACCCAGGGCAGCACGTACTGCAGGGGCTGTCTGAACGACAACCTTCTTTTCGGGATCGGCAAGGTCGCGCACCAGCTGCGTGGTATGGTCTACTTCAGTAAGTGCACCGGTAGGACAAACAGCCACACACTGCCCGCAATAGGTACATTCGCTGTGGTCGAGGTCGCGTTCAAAGGCAGGTGCCACCACCGCTTCAAAGCCTCTGTTCACGCCCGAAAGCACACCCACCGTCTGAAAATCATTGCACATGGTCTCGCAGCGGCGGCACATGATGCACTTGTCCATGTCACGGATAATGGCCGGGGAGAAGTCGGGTTTATAGGTTGATTTCTCACCCTGATAGGGGATGCTGCGTACACCCATCTTGATGGCCATATCCTGCAGATCGCATTGACCGCTCTTGGCACATATCAGGCAATCGAAGGGGTGGTCCGAGAGGATCAGTTCCAGCACTGTCTTGCGTGCGTTCATCACCCGTATGCTGTGTGTCTGTACGACCATACCGTCGGCACATTCTGTGGCACATGCCGGGGCCAGGTTGCGCCTGCCTTCCACTTCCACAACGCAAACACGGCAACCACCGGGTTTGTGCTCTATTTTCAAATCACCGAGGTTCATGTAGCAAAGTGTGGGAATATCTATGTCCAGCTTCTTTGCAGCATGATAAATGGTCGTCCCCTTTTCCACCTCAACGGTCCTGTTATCTATGGTTAATTTAATCATTTCCATTGTTCTATGTCCTTATGATGATTAGATGATTGCTACTGCATTAAACTTACATTTTTCCAGGCAGGCGCCACACTTGATACATAGCGACTGGTCGATGGTATGGAGCTGCTTGCGCTCGCCGGCGATACAGTTCACCGGGCAGTTGCGTGCACAGGCCGTACAGCCCACGCAGTTCTCAGGAATGATCTCGTAGCGGATCAGGTCTTTACACACGCCTGCCGGACAATTATCTTTCTCCACATGAGCGATATATTCATCCATGAAGTTGTCCATCGTAGAAAGCACCGGATTGGGTGATGTCTGTCCAAGGCCACACAATGAGGTGTCGCGGATCACCATGCTGAGGTTTCTCAGGTTGTCCAGATCTTCTTTATCAGCCTTCCCCT
Source organism: Bacteroidales bacterium (assembly GCA_007125585.1). Classification (GTDB taxonomy): domain Bacteria; phylum Bacteroidota; class Bacteroidia; order Bacteroidales; family UBA7960; genus PUPG01. Next base: position 22,995 of record SLCY01000031.1, on the reverse strand, counting down.
GGGCGATCTTCTCAAGCAGCTCATACAGCCTCTTGTTGCCGATACGGCAGGGTGAACATTTGCCGCACGATTCTTCCACGGTGAAGTCCAGGTAAAATTTTGCCACTGCCACCATGCAGTCGTCCTCGTCCATGACGATCATACCGCCGGAACCCATCATGGATCCTGCATCGATCAGGTTGTCGAAATCGATGGGTGTGTCCAGGTGTTTTTCTGTCAGGCACCCGCCGGAAGGACCACCGGTTTGTACTGCCTTAAAGTTCTTCCCGTCTTTGATGCCGCCACCGATCTCAAAGATCACCTCACGCAGGGTGATGCCCATGGGCACCTCGATGAGTCCCACGTTGTTGATCTTGCCGGCCAGGGCAAACACCTTGGTGCCTTTCGACTTTTCGGTACCGATGCTGGCAAACCATTTGGCGCCTTTGTTGTAGATAACAGGCACATTGGCAAAGGTCTCCACGTTGTTCACGTTGGTGGGTTTGCCCAGGTAACCGCTTTGTGCCGGGAAAGGGGGTTTAAAGGTAGGCTCTCCCCTTTCACCTTCCATGGAATGAATCAATGCGGTTTCTTCACCACAAACAAATGCACCGGCACCATAGCGTATCTCGATGTCGAAGTCGAAGCCACTGCCCAGGATGTCTGTCCCCAGAAGCCCATATTCACGGGCCTGGTCGATGGCAATCTTCAGGCGCTTGATGGCCAGCGGATACTCTGCACGGATGTATATCAGGCCCTTGGTGGCCCCGATACAGTAACCGTTGATCACCATGGCCTCCAGCACCGAATGGGGATCTCCCTCAAGGATGGAACGGTCCATGAAAGCACCCGGGTCACCTTCGTCGGCATTGCATACCACATATTTCTGATCACCGGCCACCTTGCTGGCAATCTGCCATTTGATACCGGTGGGGAACCCTCCGCCTCCGCGGCCACGCAGGCCCGAGTCAACCATCTCCTGGATGGCCTCTTCCGGGGTCATCTCAGCCAACACCTTGCCCATGGCTTCGTAACCATCTGCTGCCAGGTATTCTTCAATGTTCTCCGGATCGATCAACCCGCAGTTGCGCAAAGCGATGCGGATCTGCTTTTTATAGAAGCCCATCCCCTTTGAATCGGCGATCTGTTCCTTGTTTACAGGATCCACATAAAGCAAGCGCTTTACCCGTCGGCCCTTCACAGCATGCTCTGCAACGATCTCTTTGGCATCGGCGGGCTCCACTGACACATAAAATGTGTTGTCAGGGATCACCTTTACAATGGGGCCCTTCTCGCAAAAGCCAAAACAGCCCGTGGTGACAACCTGTACATCATCCTGCAGGCCTTGCTCTTTTATTTCTTTTTTCAGGTTTTCATACAGCACGTCGCTGGCAGAGGCACGGCATCCGGTGCCGCCACAAACCAACATATGCATCATGAATGTTGCCATGTCCTTATTCCTCCTTATTGTTTTCTATGGTTTGATAATTCACCGGGATGATACCATCTACCAGCTCCTGGTTTCTTATATATTTCTCAATGATCTCATCGGCCTTCTTCACATCCACGTCGCCATATACGACAGGCTCCTTGCCCGGAAGGGTAACCTCTATCGTGGGTTCGGCATAGCAATAGCCCATACAGCCCGTTTGGCTGACAATGGCATCGATGTTGCGTTTGTTCAGTTCATCAGCGATGTACTCCATCACATCTTTCGAGCCGGAGGCAATGCCACAGGTAGCCATGGCCACCTTGACAAGTACGCGGCCCTCAGGCGAATCGCTCTTCTCCCTGAGGGCGATCTTCGCCTGAAGATCTTCCTTCTTCTTTCTCAGATCTGCCAAAGATTTAATTTTTGTCATAAGTTGGTTCTTTCGTTGTATGGTGATTAACATCTGTTGTTTTGTGTCCCTTTACTGATATACATCGATCGCTGCCAGGTTTTCCGTTATCATCTCCTTAATATATCCCAGGATATTTGGGTTGCTCACAGGCATGTCATCCAGCGCCTCCTGTAACTCGCGCGTGTCGAGCGCATAGCCCTGTCCGTCCTTTCTATGCACATAGCGGAAGTGCAATTCCGGGTTCGCACCGATAAGCAGCAGCAGGACCCCTGAAATATCTCCCAGTTCAGGACGGTCAATGTTGTCATGAACAAACATCGCCTCTATTACAGTTCCCCTTCCAGGCTCACTATCGATGGCAAGATACCCGCCGGTCTGCTCTGCATTTTGCTTAAAAAGCGGTATCCCAAGGCCAACCCTCCTGGTTGTCCGGGACGTATAGTAAGGATCTGTGACCAGCTCCAACACCTCTTTGCTCATTCCACACCCGTCGTCTTCTACCCGGATAATATAAGTGTTGGCTGCACTGTCTTCCTCAATACCAATAAAAATGCTCTTAGCCTTGGCAGTAATTGAGTTCTGCGCAATGTCCAGGATATGTAACGACAAGTCCTTCATCTGTTTATTTCGTGGCGCCCCCGTGTGTGATCATCAAGGTCGATGGTTTTTCACTTTCCTCTTTCCTCCACCCGCACTCCTCTTCCATCCTCTTTGCGCAGAGCCTTGCAGACCTCTGCAAAACTCCTTGTCTCCATCTCAAACACGCTTACAAGGGTTCCCAGCTGTTGCAGAAAGTGTGCGTCTGAACTTCCTGTCAATGTATATCCTGCCACCTCCGGAAATTTCTTTCGCAACGCCCCTGGTGTAGTGTTTCTTGATATCTCGAGGGCATCTGCATTCAGTCCTGATGGCACAAACCCCAGCTGGCTGATCAGGCTATAGCTTGGCCTGTCGATATGTGCCGGGATGAACAGTCCCCCAAGGCTGTGTACCATCGCCTCCACCTGGTCGAGCGACTGGTCAAGTGCCGATATGAGCAGCTTGTCAACCTCCTCGATGATCATCTCCTCTTCATCGACCACCACCTGGTATCCGAATATTGAGGGTCTGTTTTTTACATCAGCAAGGTGCTTCTCAAGGTATTCCTGGAAAGACTCTGTAGCAGCATTGTTTTCAAAGAACGTCAGGCAGTGGATATCTTCTTTGGTGGTGACCTCGGCCCCACACAGTACAAAAATCCCTTTTTTTTCTGCCATTTTTTTTATCAACGCGCCGTGCCTGGTGCTGTTATGGTCGGTGATGCCCAGGATGTCAATCCCCTTGATGGCAGCAAATTCAACAATGTTTGCCGGGGTCATCTCCAGGTCGCCACAGGGCGACAACAACGTATGCACGTGCAGGTCGGCGCTGTATCTGTTCATTTATTTGTTGATCAGTTCATACAATTTCCCCGTTACATCAAAAGCACTCATATGCGTCCCCAAAACAGGGATGGCTTCTTCTTCGCTCTGATGCGCAGTATTCTCATCGGGTTTATGACCGGTAACCAGGATCACAGCGGCCAGATCTTTCAAAGACGCAATGGCCATGACATTCTTGTGGGTTTGCAGGGTTACCCACACCTGCCCTGTATCAGCATGTCCCATGACATCACTTAAAAGATCGGAAACATAGCCTCCGGTAACCCGTCGTTCGAGCCCTTTTTTACCGCAATACACTGTTAGCTCCAATGCTTGCACAATATCCCCCACTGTCATAACAAACAAATTTTATCGTAAAAAAAATCTTTATCCACCAACCCTCCTTGCCCATTTTACTTTTTTCCCCACCAAAGACCCGATCAATTCTTCCCAATAATAACCAACAACCCTTTCTCACTCCATTCATCACCAGCATCCTACTTTTTACTTCTTACTTCCTCTCTCCCGTCCAACGCCATCAAAATTTCCACTTTTGTCCCTTTTCCCGGTTCACTTTCAATGTGGAGCGAATCGGCATTTTTTTTCATGTTGGAAAGCCCCATGCCGGCGCCAAAACCCATTTCCCGTACTTCACTGCTTGCAGTGGAGAACCCTTCTACCATGGCTTGTTCAACATCTTCAATGCCTGGTCCTTCATCTTGAATAACGACCTGAATGGTTGACCCATCAATATCAACAATCATCATTCCGTTGCAGGCATGAGCCACGACATTCACTTCGGCTTCATAAGTGGCCACCACTGTTCGTTTGATGATGGCCATATCCACATCAAGTGTTTTAAGTGCCTTCTTTACCTGGCTTGATGCATAGCCAGCCCTGGTGAAATCACCGCCAACAATATTGTGCTCGAAATGCATCCGTTCGGTCATGCCACTCAAAATATGGGTTTCAACCCTTCCCGGTACAACAATCCGCATGTCTGGTACACAGAATACCGGCATTCTATCAGGATAATACCACCATCTCTGGCCAGGTCGATCATCTCGCGACTGGCTTTCTTGTTTCTGGCCAATACAACGCAAAGGATATCCGACATCTCTGCTGTGCGAATGGTTTGCATATTTACAAGGCCTGTTATCAGCAGTACATTGTCATCGGCAAGCATGAGCACGTCGCTCATCAGGTCAGATGCAAATGCCTTCTCGACGGTATATTCCTGCATGTCTTCCCCACAAAGGATCCTGGCATCAAGAATACGGACAATCTCTTTTACCTTCATCGTTCAAACGGGCATACGGTCGCCAACAAACAGCCCAACAGTTTTAATGGCTAATATTGCATAACCAATTGACGCCGCAAAGATAAACAATTGCAACCCACCAAACAAATAATGTTGTGAATTTTTTAACATCTTTAAAATAAAATTATCATTGACCCGAAGATGCAGGTTTGACTGGTGAAACAGCGGGGATCTTTTATTTCAAAGGAATTTCTACGGTAAACGTTGACCCCACATCAGGCTCACTTTCTACTTTAATGGTGCCTTTATACATTTCAACCATTTTTTTGGCAATGGACAATCCCAGTCCGCTTCCTGTAATGTGTTTGGTTTTTGGGTTCTTGATCCTCACAAAATCGCGAAACAGCAGTTCGGATTCTTCTTTTGTCATCCCGATCCCGGTATCTTCAACCGTGATCAGCACGGAGTCGTCCTTTTCTTTGATGGCTAAGAACACTTCCCCGTTGTCTTTATTGTATTTCACTGCATTCGATAACAAATTATTGATGATGATCTCCATTTCATGCTTGTCGGCATTGACAAAAATGTTCTCGTCACAATCGAGGTGTATCTTGATGTTGTGCTGAATGGCCAGCGGTTCTACTGCATCGGCCACGCCCCTTGCCACTTCTGCGATGTCGAGCGAACGGATATCTCGCCGCTTGGAACCCGACTCCATACGTGTCAGGTCAAGCAGGTCAAGGATAAGGTTTCGCATCCCTTTGATCCTTTCCACCGAACGGTCAATCATCTCCATATAGTCCTCAATCCGGTCGCCTGCCTGCTTCTCCTTCATGATCCTCAGGTAGCCTTCAATCGCGTTGATGGGGGATTTTAGCTCATGCGACAGTATCGAAAGAAACTGAAAGCGAATCTCTTTTCCCTCTTGCGTCATCTTCCGGGTCATCCTGCGGAGGTATAAATTTTTGGTGATGTTTTCCACTGCCGCCTTTAATTCGCTGGGTGTAAAAGGTTTTGGGACAAAATTATACGCCCCATAGTTGGTCGCCTTCACAGCAAGATCGAGCGATGCATAGGAGGTGATCATCATCACGGCCACATCATAATTTTTGTTCTTGATGTACTCCAACACCTCTATCCCATCCATTCCCGGCAATTTATTGTCCAGCAAAACAATATCAATCGAATATTTTTCGATGATCTCAATGGCCTTTTCCCCTGTTTCTGCCTCAAAGATGTCATAAGCAATATCTTCGTCCATAAAAGGATAACTCACGGAGAAGTTCCTGAGCGTTCGCTCAACACCTGTTATAATGCCAGGCTCATCATCCACAACAAGTAATTTTAATTTATCCATATCTATATGCTTTTTATATGTTGCTCAACAATGACTGCAAACGGAACATACCCCCAGGGGCCCGTGCAGGGGGTATTCTATATTCACGAAGATGTCCGGGGCAGTGTGATGATAAACTGCGTCCCTGTTGGCCCCTGTGCAGGATCTGCGTTTGACTTTGCCCTGATCCCGCCTTTGTGCATCTTCACCACACCATACACCAGCGATAACCCCAGGCCGGTGCCTTTGCCCGCCAACTTGGTGGTGAAAAATGGGGTGAACAGGTTATCCATGTCTTTCTTTGAAATACCCGTTCCGGTATCGGCGATGGTAACTGTAACCGTGTCTTCATCCCCCCTGATGTAAATGTTCAATTCACCACCATCAGGCATGGCTTCCACGGCATTTTTCTCCAGATTGACAAAAGCCTGCATCATCTGCTCCTTGTCGAGCATCACCTCCGGGTCTTCAAGGTTGGAATGGACAGCTGATTTAATGTTTTTTGGAATAATCACATTGTTGAGACTATGCTCAAGAAAATCAACAATGTTAACCTTTGTGGCAACCACTTTGTTCCTGCGGGCAAAATTCAATAAGCCACTCACAATGTGTTTACAGCGGTTGGCTTGCTCAACAATTAAATCGATGTCGCTGTGGAGGGGACTGTCTTCAGGCAACTCATCCTGGACAATGCCGCTGTACATGGTGATAACCCCCAGCGGATTGTTCAGCTCATGGGCAATGCCGGCTGAGATCTGGCCCATGTGTGCGAGCTTCTCCGATTGTTTCAATGCTTGCTCGGCATCGGCAAGCTTTGCCTTCGAAACGGCCAGGGCATCCAGATATTTGTAGAGCCTGTCGGAGGTGAAACGATAAATAAAGAACAACAAAAGGAGGATGGCAATCGACCCGATCATGATGGCACCGGACACGGCATTGCGAACCAGTGCACGGTTCTCCAGATCATTCACCACCGTTGCGGCCACATATAACTCAAAGGGCTCAAAATAGCGGTATGCCACTGTCCTTGTATGTCCGTTCTCACTGAATTCAAGCAGTCCACTTTTGTTGCTTACAATACTGTCGATTAGCCAACGCTCTCTCAGTGGCTCACCCTCTCGCTCAGGGTGGATCAGCAGTGTTCCCTCGTTGTCGAAAACAAAAGGATAGCCGCTGTTCCCAATCCTGAGCCGATGAAGTATCCGCTGCAATTCATCCATGTCCTTCTCCTTGTCACCCACATATAACATACCAACCACCTCATTGTCAATGATCACCGGCTCATAAGCCGTTGTATACCAATCGTCGACCACAAAAGCACGCCCATAATAAACCTCACCCTGAGTGACCGTCTCAGCTACCGGCGAAACGTTGGGGATATACGTGCCTACTGCCCGGCTGCCATCAGATTTCCGGATGTTGGTGGAGACACGGACAAAGCCACTGTCAATCTTTTGAAACACCGTGATGGTCCCTCCAATCACCTCCTCCATAAAGTCAACAAATGCATGATGCCCATAAAGCCTCTCCCCGCCATGAACCCAGACCGGTAAAACAGCTTCATGCCGCTGATTGGTCCGCTGATTCTCAACTTCTATCGTAATGCTGTCATCATAAACCACCAGCGGCTTCGCAAAAAACTGGATATTGGCCACCCTGAGATTGGTCTGGACCTTTTCAAGCTTAAGGATGTTTTCCCGCTCAAACATCTTTGCAATGGTCTGCACCTCCAATGCCAGGCTGCTTGAAATTTGATCGTTAAAGGAACGGATTGACCGGTTCACAAACCATAAGGTAATGAGCGCCACAACGGTAATCACAATGACCATTACCGGGAGGAAAAGTTTTAACTTGAGCGGTATGACAAATTTTCCGATCATTGAACCATCATTTGCCACGATAAAAAAACGGCACAGAAAGTGATCCCCATGCCAGTTTTTTCATATTACGGCTGACCACTATGCCAGGTGTTTTTCGACTTCTGCGATAATCTTCTGGGCATCCACAGGCTTTTTAATGAATCCACGAACAGGAAACCAGTGCGACTTGCCTTTCTCGTCCATGTAGTCAATGCCCGCAGAACCATCACTGATGCGTTTAACCAAAAGGACGCGCAAATCTTTGAAATCAGGATCTTTGCGATACTCACGAGCCATCGCCTGTACGCTCGACTTTGTATCGGTCGTTGTCAATATATCGATAGACGACTGAATAAGGAATGGAATGTCCTTAAACTCATCACTGGAAAGCATCTGCTCCGCCAGCTCAAAACCCTCGTAGGGTGTGGTCATCATCACATCAAGGATGGCAAGGTCTGGCGGCTCTTTGCGCAGTTTCTCGATCGCTTCCTCTTTATTCACCGCACTGATCACATCGTAGCCTTTTGACTTCAAAATGGTTTTGATGGTAAGGATGACGTCCATGTCATCATCAACGATTAAAATTTTCCTGTTGCTTTTCATAATTGAGTTTTTTATTGATTAGTAAGTCCACCGTTGTAAACACCTCCCCGGCAAACCAATTTATCCTGCCTCAACATCCCTGTAACATCACTTCCTCATATCCTGTTAACAAGATAACAGCTTTATCCTGATTGCTTTATTGGATCTTTTTTGTCAACGATGACAAATTGTTACAGGCATATCCCATGATGATCATCTGACAACATTTGTATTCTTGCGCAAATATAGCAAATCGTATGATATTTTTGCCAACTTGGTCTTGGGATTAATTAAAAAAACATTTAGCCCCGTTCGTTTGGTTGTGAAAAAAAATCTATATTTGTGGCAATATTATTATTCTATTGTTAAAAAATAGACACCAATAATCCGTGTATAAACCAACCCATAAACCATTTGCCATTGCGCAGTCTGATGGGGTCGTCAATGCGGTTGGACAAGGGCTACATATTTAATAAAATTTTGAATATATGAACGAAAAAATTTTGGGCATCATTGAAGCTTATGGCAGAAGCCCATACCGTTTGGTCGACATTCTGTTGTCTTTACAAAAAGAGTTCAGATGTGTTTCCGATGAAGCCGTGAACATTGTTGCTTCCGAGCTGGGGCTATCGGAAGTTGACGTAAGGCAAACCAAATCCTTTTATCATTTTTTCACCACCGAACCTGTCGGAAAATACGCGGTCTACCTCAACAACAGTGCCGTGTCAGAGATGATGGGCATGGCCGATGTGGTTGATGAGTTTGAAAAACTGTGCGGCATTTCGTTTGGTCAGAAAACAGCCGACGGACTCATCAGCCTGGATCACACGGCCTGTATTGGGATGAATGACCAGGAGCCTGCAGCCTTGATCAACTCAGTGGTGTTCACCGGGTTGAACAGACAAAAGGTACGAGAGATTGTCGCCGCCATGCGCGAAGGCAAGCCCGTTGAATCGATGGTCACAGAATACGGAGATGGCAACAACGCCCACCCGCTGGTACTGTCGATGGTAAAAAACAACATCCGTAAGGCCGGGCCCGTTTGCCTTGGCGAATACGAAACGGGCAAAGCACTGGCCAGATCATTGACCATGGGATCCAAGGCCGTGATCGATGAGGTAAAAAGTGCCAATTTGCGCGGACGTGGGGGGGCAGGGTTCCCTGCAGGACTGAAATGGCAGTTCTGCGCCCATGAAGCTGGCGACCGGTATGTGTTTTGCAATGCCGATGAAGGCGAGCCCGGCACATTCAAAGACAGGGTCCTGCTTACCGAACGTGCACAAATGATGTATGAGGGGATGGCCATTGCCGGATGGGCCATCGGCGCCAAAGAGGGAATCCTCTACCTCAGGTACGAATACCTCTACCTGAAAGCGTTTTTGGAAAACGTGCTGGAAGAGATGAGGAATCAAAACCTGCTCGGAAAAAATATCCTGGGCAAGGGCTTTGATTTTGACATCAGGATACAGCTCGGAGCAGGTGCCTATGTGTGCGGCGAAGAGTCGGCCCTGATAGAATCATCGGAAGGGAAACGCGGGGAACCCCGTAACCGGCCGCCATTCCCTGTCCAGAAAGGATACAAGAACAACCCGACCATCGTCAACAACGTGGAGACTTTCTGCTCGGCAGTGAAGATCATCGAGAACGGGGCCGCCTGGTACAAAAAAATGGGTACCGAAGATTCAAGCGGCACGAAGCTTTTAAGCATTTCCGGCGACTGTAAAATGCCTGGTGTATACGAAGTTGAATGGGGAATGACCATCCACGAGATGCTCCGGATGGTCGGTGCCGAAAATGTTCAGGCTGTCCAGGTTTCCGGACCCTCAGGCGTTTGCGTGCCTCCCACACAGTTCAACAGGCAAATTGCCCTCGAAGACCTTCCGTCAGGAGGCTCTATGATCGTGGTGGGCAAACAGCGCGACCTGATCAAAGACATCGTGCTGAACTTTATGGCGTTCTTTGAAGACGAGTCGTGCGGCTCATGTATCACCTGCCGGTCGTTTAACATGATCCTGAGACGACAAGTCCAGAAAGTGGTCGAAGGACGTGCCATCAAACCAGACCTCGACAATATGAAAGACTGGGGCGAGATCATGGCAAAAACCAGCCGCTGCGGCCTGGGACAAACATCATCCAACCCGATTTCAACAACCCTGGCCAACTTCAGGGAACTCTACGAGGCAAGAGTGAAGGATGAAGACTTCCAGAGCGATTTTGACATGGAAAAAGCCATCGCAGAATCATGCGAGGCGGTCAACCGTCCACCCATCGTTCATGAATAAAAAAAAACAGTTACAACAATTAAATCACAATACCAATGAGTGAAAAAATAAAATTCACAATTGACGGTAAACAATGTGAAGGCGAAAAAGGCCGGTACCTGGTAGACGTTGCCGCCGAAAACGGAGTGTATATCCCGGTACTGTGCCATTGGAAAGATGTGATCCCTGCCGGTTCATGCAGGATTTGCACCGTGAAGATCAATGGCCGTTTTGTGGCAGCCTGCACCACCCCTGTTGAGGATGGATGCAACGTGGAAAACAATACCCCCGAGCTCCAGGACATCAGAAAAGCCATCGTTGAGATGCTCTTTGTCGAAGGCAACCACTTCTGCCCTTCATGCGAGAAAAGCGGCGATTGTGACCTGCAAGGACTCGGCTATCTCTACCAGATGATGGTGCCCCGGTTCCCCTATGCCTTCGAACGCAGAGAGCTGGACGCCTCATCACCCAAGATCTTTCTTGAAAAAAACCGATGCATCTTTTGTAAACGCTGTGTGCGGATGATCAAAGATGAGAAAGGCAAAAGCTACTTTGCCTTCAAAGGCAGGGGAAAAGACCTGGAGATCAGCATGGATAAAACCATCGCTGCCAACATATCGGATGAGCTCGCACAAAAGGCAATGGACATTTGCCCGGTAGGTGCCATCCTGAAAAAAGAAGTCGGTTTCGCAACACCAATCGGGCAAAGGAAATATGACAATGTTCCCATCGGTGCCGATATTGAAAATTTACAAAAAACAAACGGAGGAAAAAAATGAGCAAACCTATAGTAGCCACAGCCTCATTGGCAGGATGTTTCGGGTGCCACATGTCACTTCTTGACATTGATGAAAGGATACTCAAACTGATCGAACTGGTTGACTTTCATAAATCACCCATCAACGATATTAAAACCTTCACCAAACAATGCGATATCGGCATCATCGAAGGCGGATGCTGCAACACTGAAAATGTAGAGGTTCTGAGAGAGTTTCGAAAAAATTGTAAAATCCTGATCTCTCTCGGAGAATGCGCGATCATGGGTGGCCTTCCTGCCATGAGAAACGGCATCCCGGTGAGGGAATGCCTCGAAGAAGCGTATTGTGACGGCATTACCGTCGGTGAAAACACCGAAAGGATCATGCCCAACGATGAAGAACTCCCCATCATCCTGGATAAAGTCTATCCTTTGCATGAAATTGTGAAAATCGACTACTACCTGCCGGGTTGCGCACCGAGGGCAGACCTGATATGGGAAGCAGTTGTTGCGCTGGTCACCGGCAATGAATTAAATATTCCTTACGAGCTAGTTAAGTTTGACTAACCCAAAGAAAAGTAATGGCACAAAAGATAACAATAGAGCCTGTAACAAGGGTTGAAGGTCACGGAAAAGTGACCATCCAACTGGACGATAACCTGAACGTGGCGCAAACGCGCCTGCATATTGTTGAATTCCGCGGATTTGAACGCTTTGTACAAGGCCGCCCCTATTGGGAAGCCCCCGTCCTCGTTCAACGCCTCTGCGGCATATGCCCCGTAAGCCACCACCTTGCCGCCGCCAAAGCCCTCGATGTCATCGTTGGCGCCGGCACAGGACATGGCCTGACGGCAACCGGCGAGAAGATGCGAAGGCTTATGCACTACGGACAAATGTTCCAGTCGCACGCACTGCACTTTTTCCACCTCTCGTCGCCCGACTTCCTGCTGGGATATGACGCCGACCCCGAAATACGTAACGTCGTCGGAGTGGCTCTCAACTTCCCTGAACTGGCAACCCAGGGGGTGATGATGCGAAAGTACGGCCAGGAAGTGATCCACCATACCGCCGGGAAAAAAATCCACGGCACGGGAGCAATACCCGGAGGCATCAACAAAAACCTCACCACCGAAGAACGCGACATCCTGCTTAAAGGAGATGACCCCCTCAACGCAGACAAGATGATCGAATGGGCAGAGGGTGGCCTGCAGTTCTTCAAGGATTTCTACCTGAAAAACCAGGAGTTTGTAGACAGCTTCGCATACTTCCCCTCCAACCACTTGAGCCTCGTCAGGGAAGACGGTGCACTCGACCTTTATCATGGCGTGCTCAGGGCTGTAGATGCAGACGGGAAGAAAGTCCTCGACGATGTAGACTACCAGGAATACCACAAACTTATTGAAGAGGAGGTGCGCAACTGGAGCTACATGAAGTTCCCCTACCTCAAACACCTCGGCAAAGATGATGGATGGTACCGTGTAGGACCGCTGGCACGCCTCAATACCGCCGACTTTATCCCGACACCCATAGCCCAGAGAGAGTTCGAAGCATTCAAGGCACATACCAACGGCAAGCCAAACAACTATTGTTTGCATACCCACTGGGCACGCCTGATCGAATTGCTGCACTCCGCCGAGGTGATCAAAGAACTGCTGCTCGACACCGACCTGCAAAAAGATGACCTCGTCGTGACAGGCAACAAAACGAACGAAGGCGTTGGGCTGATCGAAGCCCCGCGCGGCACATTGTTCCACCATTACCAAATCAATGAGGACGACCAGATCACCATGGCCAACCTCATCGTATCCACCACAAACAACAATGAGCCGATGAACCGCTCGGTGAACTTCGTGGCGAAAAACATGATGACAGGACAAGCCACCATCACCGAACCAATGAAGAACGCTGTTGAAGTGGCCATCAGGGCATATGACCCATGCCTGAGCTGCGCCACACACGCACTGGGAAAGATGCCTCTCGACATCAGACTCATCGGTGCAAATGGTGAAGAACTCGATCATTACAGATCATAATGCCCTCAACCCCAAAATGCAAAAAGTCCGCCACCAACCGGCGGACTTTTTAATATGTTATACCATGAGGATCCTAATCTACGGGTATGGCAATCCGGGCCGGCAAGACGACGGCATCGGCGCCCGGTTCACCGAGCTGATCGATCAGTGGTCAGCAAAAGAGAACATGCCGCACATCACCACCGATTGCAACTACCAGCTCAATATCGAAGATGCATCCGTTATCGCTGACTACGATATGGTGATCTTCGTGGATGCTTCCGTGGTCGAAGATATTGAAAACTTCAGGATGGACACGGTAAAACCCGATGATGCATCAATAGAGTTTACGATGCACGCAGTGTCCGTTGCATATATTGTGGATCTGTGTAACAAAATATACAATAAAACACCCAAAACTTATGTATTGCACATCAAGGCAGAGAGCTTTGACTTCATTGAAGAACTAACCCCCGTGGCAAAACAGAACATGCTGGCAGCAGCCGAATTCTTAAAACGCTTTCTTGAAAACATTCACGAAACGCAAAAACCCCGGGATCGACAGTGAAAGACTCCGTTGCCGGGAATGATATCTCTGCCCCCCTCCCGGGTCAGAATAATTCCCCGTATATTTTTTTATAATAACCAAGATCGAGGCCGTTGGCCCGCAACAACTCATCATCTCTTAATATATCTTTTACCGGGCCAACCGCTACAATTCCCCCATTGTTCAGTAGGGCTAGCCGCCGGCAACACGAAACAAGGGGCAGCAACGACTGGGATACGATCACCAGGGTCGCTTCCAGGCCATTGATGATGTCAAGCAACTGCATCAGCATTGAAGGGTCCAGACTGGAAAAAGGTTCATCAAAGGCAATCACTTCAGGCTTTGCCGCCAAAACAGTGGCCAGGGCAACACGCTTGCGTTCACCCATCGACAAGTGATGCGACAGTGATTTTTCAAAACCCGCCAGCTTCATCGCTTCAAGAGCTTCACCAACCCTGGCGGTCACCTCTTCGGGGCTATACCCGAAATTGAGCGGGCCAAAGGCAACATCTTCTTCAACAGTAGGATTAAAAAGCTGGTCATCAGGATTCTGAAAAACAAGCCCAAGCCTCCTGCGGATCAGGCCAAGGGTTTTGTCGTTAAGTATGGTCCCGCCAATCCGCACCGTGCCACTGCCTCTCAATATGCCGTTCAACTGCAACAGCAGAGTGGACTTTCCTGAACCCATGGGGCCAATGATTCCAAATTTCTCACCAGCTTCAATATCCAGATTGATGTTTTCAAGCACCGGGTTCCCCGGTGTGTAGGAGAAACCCAGATCCCTTATTTCTATAGCTGCAGCCATGGCATCGTTGTATTCATGCACGTATTAAAACCCGGTCACCAAAGGATCAACAAAAAAACGAATGGCCAAAAGACCCAGCACAAAAGAAACAAAAAACAACATGTCGTTCCTGTTGATGGCCATCCTTTGCATGGCCGGCAACTCTCCGCTGAAACCTCTTGACAGCATCGACTGATAGATCATCACTGAACGCTCCCAGCTCCGCAAAAAGATCATGGCCATCTGATTGGAATAGACCTTGACCTTATTCATCTTCAGTTTTCCGGGAGTTCTGCTTTCGCGTGCACGTGTTGTTTTCAAAGCTTCATCACCAAAAATAAAAATGTACCTGTACATAAGCGCTGATATGATGCCGATCAACCGCGGCATCCTGAGCTTGCGCATCCCTATCAGCAGGTTATGAAACTTCTCCGTCGAAATAAGCCATATCAGGAGTAAAATTGACAAACCCGCTTTGCAAAAGATCGACAGGGCCACCCTGAAGGGTTCATCCCGGATAGATGCAAGCTGTGCTTCTTTGGATATTAACAGCGAAACAGGATAAAAAAGCGCCGCCAGCAGGATGAAAGGGCTAAGCAACATGAAGCGCTTCAAAACAAAAACGAGGGGCAATCGGCTCATCAGTATCAATACCAGGATCAGCCCGCCATAAAAAGCAAACGGGAAAAGCCTGGCCTGTGGCTCTGAGACCACGGTGATGATGGCCAGAAATACCAGCAATAGCTTCACCCGGGAATCAATCCGGTGAACCGGCGAATCAAGATCACTGTACCTGTCAATAAACGAATGTTTCAATTTCCCTGTTGTTTGTTTTTTAACGTCTTTCTGGACTGAACACCGTAAAATATGCCGGTCAGCCCAAAAATAAGTGCCAGTCCGAAAATAATTTTATAAACAGTGGGGATGCGGTCATAAGTGACCGTTTCAGACACATCGTCAACAGCCGGAATGGTGGCTGCTTCTTCGTCCGCTGCTTCATCCGCTGCATCACCAGAAAGATGATCATCAGCAATGCTGACCAGGGTGCTGCCGCGATGTCCCCTCTCGTCATCAACCCTTACAGTCCAGTCGCCACTTTCGGAAGGGACAAAAGCAAAATAACCGGCCTGGTCAGTGCGGCCCGTTTGATAAACCTTGTCGCTGCCCGGGGCAAAAACTTCTACCCTGGCATCAACCAGCGGTGCAGCCTTAGAAAAAAAGACATGCACCCTTGCCGCAGGATAATGACCATCAACTTCAAAACGGATCGCATGCGCCGTAACCGTCGTGTTGAGTGCGAAAACCATAAATAAAAACAATGAGACTGTCCTTGTCATAGTTACCTTTTTTGATGTTAATGTTTATATCATTGACTTGTTAAGTTTCAATCATCATGACTTTTCCAGGTTCGGGACAGTATGCCCGGCTTGGTCTTACGAAAAAATTTCACCACAAACAATGTCAAAAAACCTTCAAGGGCGGCAGCAACAACATAGACAGACAACAAATAAAATATTCCACGTCCATAGTCTGATAAATGAAACTCCACCGCCATCAGCAACGCCGGGACCATAATACCAATAAAGCCGGCCAGGGCTGCCCTCAGGTACTCCGGAATGAACCGCTGCCTCCAGATGAGCCAGGCCACAAAGGCCCCCGCACCCATGTTCAGGGAGTTTACACCAACAGATAATAATCCGCCGTGCTGAAAAACCAGCGATTGGAACAGCAGCAGGGTAAATATTACCGGGAAGGCACGCTTGCCCAGTATTATGCCTGCAATTCCCAAAAGTCCCGGATGAATGGACGTACCCGCAAACGGAATGTGTACCAGCGATGCCACAAACAAAGCCGCTCCGGTGACACCCATCTTGGGAATCTCATCCGGGGCGACTTTCCTTCCTGCAACGTAGATCAGTGCAACCGAAACCACATTGGCCGCTATCGAAATGCGCAGGTCAATGATGCCATCAGCAATGTGCATTAACAAAAGCCTGTTTATGAGTGAACCATACACATCCATGCAAAAATGTTTTCAACAGATGTGTCAACAATTTTAATAATCGTGTTATTAACTGCGCAAAAAAATTTATTCAATATCGGTCATCACGAACCTGCCGTGCTTGATCCCTTTTGTGCCTATAATGGCATCGGCCAGTTTGCGCAGTTTATCAGCATTTCCTTTCACAGCGATGGTTTCAAGACATAAGTCATGCTCAAGATGTACGTGCTGCATGGACAAAATGAGCTCATGGTAATCGTGCTGCACATTCATCAGATTATTGTTCAACTCACGCTTGTGATGATCATACACGATGACAATGGCACCGGCTACAATCTTGTTCTTGTCAATTTTTTCCTCCACCAGCGAACTCTTGATAAGATAACGGATGGCCTGCGACCGGTTCGGGAACTTGCTATCCTTAACCAGGCTGTCAAGCTGTTTCAGAATCTCCTCTTCGAGTGAAACACCAAATCGACGCACATTCATGTGTTACTATTTTTTATAAATGTGTCACAAATGTACATGTTATTTTTTTTATGTAAAATCACACACAGACACATGAAAAAAATTCTCAAGGTCTTTCACCCGGTCGTTGCTAGTTTATTTATGTTTATCATTTGTCAAAAGGGCGAAAGGTCAAAGAGGTTTAAGGGTTTAAGGGTTTAAAGGTTTAAAAGCCAATAGCTAACAGCCAACGGCCAAAAGCTTCGTTCCATCGTTCCATCCACGGTTTACCGGCTTTTCACGAGTCCTTTCAGCCAGATATAAAAAGCATCCATCCCCTCTCCTGTTTTCGCCGAGACCTCAAAGAACCGGAGGTGGTGATTTACCTGCATTGCATACTCCCTGGCCTTCTCAACATCGAAATCGACATGAGGCAACAGGTCGGTTTTGTTGATGACACAAACATCGGAAGAATGGAACATTCCGGGATATTTCAGTGGTTTGTCTTCCCCTTCGGTAACACTGATGATCACGATGCGGCAGGCTTCACCCAGGTCAAACATGGCGGGGCATACCAGGTTTCCGACATTCTCGATGACAAGCACTGCGCCGTCAGCCACCCGGAGTTGTTTAACGGCCTTGTCGACCATTTCAGCATCAAGGTGACAACCGCTCCCCGTGTTTATTTGCAAAACCGGTGTACCGGTGGCATCAATACGCCTGGCATCATTAAGGGATTGCTGGTCTCCTTCGATCACAAAAAATGACATCTCTGGTTTAAGGTCGGTGATAATCTTTTCCAGCAGGGTGGTTTTGCCTGAGCCGGGTGAGCTTACCATATTGATCGCCAGTATATTCTTTGCATCAAAATATCCACGGTTCCTTTCAGCTTTCAGATTATTTTTTGCAAGCACATCCTGTTCAAGCTGCACAACCTTTGAATGGGAATGGTCTTGTTCGTGATGATGGGTGTGGGCATGGGCACGACCACCAGCCTGCTGAGGATCGCGGGCTTGCCCTTCTCCTTGTCCATGTTCATGATCATGTCCGGGTATGGTATATTTCGTTTTATTGTCTGGCTGGTCGCAGCCGCAAGTATTACACATGATTGTATTGTTTTTTACTTGATGAATAATTATGTAATTGTCTTAATCCATATTGAAAGACTTTATCCTTAGCTCATTGCCCCTGATGATCTCTGTTTTGAAAGAGCCGCAATGTGGACAGGCGGTCGAATATTCATTCGTTGCAAATGGGTGATCGCATTCATTGCACCGGGCAACGGGCTGAATCCTGCGAATGGTAAAGGTTACATCTTTAAGCATTTCGCTTTTGGGCGCGTGCTCCATGGCAAAGGAAAGGGCGTCAAATTCAACCCCAGAAAGCTCCCCCACCTCCATCTCGATCTCATGCACAACGGTGGCATTGTGCCTGGCTGCGTTTTCTTCCACGACATCAAGAATATTTACCACGATTGACAGTTCGTGCATTGCACCAAATGTTTACCATTAACAGATTCTCGGCAATTGCTCCCCGGCAAGCATGTCCATGATCCTGTTCCCCCCAATGGCCGTTTGCAGTATGGCTTTCCCCGGATGGTCTGCCACCAGCTCACCCACAACCGCAGCCCCTTTGCCAAGATGGTTCTTTTTCATGGCAGCAACAATGGCATCCGCATCATCGGGATGCGCCACCATCACAACAGTGCCTTCGTTGGCGACATAGAAAGGGTCAAATCCAAGCAGCTCGCACATGCCACGTACGTTTTCGTCGATGGGCACCGCCTCTTCCCGTATTTCAGCACCCAGGCCGGTATGCTGGGTTATCTCACATATTACCGTTGCCAGTCCGCCCCTGGTGGCATCACGCATAAACTTTACCCGGGCCCCTGAAGAAAGCACCTCTTGGACCAGGTGGTTCAGGCAGGCACAGTCTGACTGTATGTCGGTCTTAAAGGTACCAAAATTTCTCACCGCCATAATGGCCATGCCATGCCGTGCGATCGATCCGCTGATGATCACCTTGTCTCCTGCTTCCAGCTTGCTTCCACTGCTGATGTGTTCATGCTTCTCTTCAACGATTCCGATACCGGAGGTGTTGATGAACACCTTGTCGCATTGTCCTTTGTTCACCACCTTGGTGTCGCCGGCTACCACTTGTACCCCCGCCTTTTTAGCCTCATCGGCCATGGCCGACACGATCTCCTCCAGCTCCTTTATTGGGAACCCCTCCTCAATAATGAAGGCTGCACTGATATACAGGGGAACGGCCCCGGAAACAGCCAGGTCGTTCACGGTACCACACACCGCCAGCTTACCAATATTTCCGCCCGGGAAAAACAAGGGGTCAATCACATAAGCGTCGGTCGTAAATGCAAGCCTTCCCTCTGAGACCCCAAGGATGGCTGAATCGCATTGTTGCAAAAGCACAGGGTTCTCAAAGTACTTAAAAAAAAGTTCTTTAATAAGCGAATGCGTTAGCTTGCCGCCGCTGCCGTGTCCCAGCAATATGTTTTTTTCCCTCATGAATGAAATCTAAAATAAGCGTTACAGGCACCTTCATGACTGACCATGCAGGAACCAACCGGGTTGGTGGTGTTGCATACCTTCCCGAAAAGCTTGCAATCTGTAGGCCTCTTAAGGCCTTTAAGCACTTCTCCGCATATACAACCCTTCTCTTCAACGGTTTCTTCCACCTCAACAGGAATCATTTTTTCCGCATCAAAATGTGCATATTTTTCATTGAGAACCAGTCCGCTGGCCGGGATCACACCAAAACCCCGCCACCAGTCATCCCTGGTTGTAAAGACTTCCTCCATGGCTTGCCGGGCAATGGGGTTGCCTTCGGGTTTGACCACGCGGCTGTACTGAATCTCCACGCCAAAACGCTGCTGGTTAATTTGCCGCAACAGCATGTAAACAGCCTGCAGGATATCAACCGGCTCAAATCCGGCTATCACGCAGCCCACACCATATTTTTTGGGGAAATCCCGGTAAATACCTGAGCCCGTAATAACACTCACGTGCCCGGGTGCTATATAACCGTCGATCTTCACACCCTCATCGATCAATGCCGCCATGGCAGGGGGCATAACCTTGTGGGAACTGAGTACAAAAAAATTTTTGAGGCCCTTCTGCGCCGCATCCTTTATTCCCGCTGCAGTTCCCGGCGCCGTGGTTTCAAAGCCAATGCCCGGGAACACCACTTTTTTCCCGGGGTTTTGCTCCGCCAGGGCAAGGGCATCAAGAACCGAATAGACAATACGTACGTCAGCACCCCTGCTCTTTTCTTTTTCAAGCGTGGAGGAAGAGCCCGGCACCCTGATCAGATCACCGAAAGAACAGATCACCACATCGCTGAGCCGGCTGTAAGCAACCACCTGGTCGATGAAACGCTTGCTTGTAACACAAACCGGACAACCCGGACCAGACAGTAAACGTATGTTGGCAGGCAACAACGAAGGAATGCCAAACTTCTGTATTGCCCAGGTGTGCCCCCCGCAAACCTCCATCAAAGAAACACCACGATGCGATACCTCACCGATTCTCTTAACAAGGTTCCTGACCAGTTCTTTATCACGAAACTCATCGATATACTTCATCAAACAATCATTCTTGAAAGCAATTTCCTGGTTTATTCACCATCTCCACGCTCGTTCATGTCTTCCAACGCATTAAACAGCCTCAGCGTTTCCTCAGCCTCCTCCTCGCTGATCTTCTCTAATGCAAAACCCGTGTGTATGAGCAAATAATCACCCACATGCACGTCTTCAACCAATTGCAAAGATGTCTCATACTCTGTGCCTCCCACCGACACAATGGCCTTGCCGTCCTCAACAGAAATTACTTTTCCGGGAATACTCAAACACATATATATCTATTTATGTAAATTATCATCTATCTCATCCTTGTGCAAAATTACGAAAATTATCGCCTCATTTTTTCGGCACCAATCAACAGCTGTCCCAGGGCAATGCCCCCATCATTCATGGGGATCTTTGCTTGCGAAAACACGTTAAACCCGGCTTGTGTCAGTTTGTTCTCAAGTTGCGTGGCAAGGTATCTGTTTTGAAACGCCCCGCCGGACAAAACCACCTTGTTGATCCCATGCTGTAGGCGGATCTGGTCTGCCGCGACCTGGGCGGCCTCAACCACGGTATTGTGGAACCGTGTGGAAATGGTCGCGACAGGCTGTTTCTTTTGCACGTCCTTCACGATCTGTTCAACGGCCGGCAGGAAATTGATGGTGTCCTTATATTCGAAAGGATAGGCTGCCTTCTCCCCTTTGTCGATCACCGATTCAAGGCGCATGGGCGCTTCGGCATGAAACCGGCTCTCCACACACAGTCCCACCAGCGCACTCACAGCATCAAACAAACGGCCGGCACTGGACGAGAGGGGGCAGTTGATCTCCGCATCAATGGCCCTGCATAGCATGCTGGCCTTATCTGTATCGATGTGCTGCAACATTGGAAGATCAAGATCAAAAAGGCCATCCCCATAAATGCGGTATAAATATGACAAAGCCATGCGCCACGGTTCATGCGTCACCATGTCGCCGCCTGGCACTGGCATGTAGTCAAAATGGGTGATCCGTCGATAGCCTTTGAAATCGCATACCAAAAACTCGCCCCCCCAGATGTTGCCGTCATCACCATAGCCAGTGCCATCAAAGGCAACGCCGATTACACGTTCATTCAAACCATGCTCTGCCATGCACGATGCGATATGGGCGTGATGATGCTGTACATGGCTCACAGGCAACCCGGAATCGATGGCATAACGGGTCGACAAATAATCGGGATGCATGTCGGCAACAATGTGCCTGGGCTCAAAACGGAACAACTGTTTGTACTTTTCGATTGTCGCGGCAAAAAACGTCCATGTTTCCAGGTTTTTCAGGTCACCGATATGCTGGCTAAGGATGGCCTGATCGTCTTTGCCAATACAAAAGCAGTTGGCCAGCTCTGCCCCCGTGGCCAGCAAGCCGTCAACATCAGTATCAAGCTTTACCGGGACGGGTACATAACCGCGTGAACGCCTGAGCACGCACTCCCTGCCATTCATAATGCGCACCACCGAATCGTCCGCCCTGTTGTGGATATCCCTGTTGTAGGTAAGCACCGCATCACAGATCTTTCCCAAAATATCGACCGCCTGCCTGTCGTCCGTGATGATGGGTTCATCAGAAATGTTACCGCTGGTAAGCACGATGGCCGTTATCCCTGATTTTTCAAAGAGCAGATGGTGTAAAGGCATATAGGGCAGCATGGCCCCGATGGTATCAAAGCCCACATTCACCGACTCCGCGAGCTTTGCCTTCTCCTGCAACAAAACAACAGGCCTTTTGAACGACAACAATGCTTTTTCTTCTGCATCTTCTAGATGGGCATATTGCCTGAGCGAATCAATGTCAGAAAACATTACGGCAAAAGGTTTCCCCTCCCGGCTTTTTAACTCCCTGAGCCGTGCAACGCTTTGTTCACAAAATGCATCACAGGCAATGAAAAAACCACCAAGCCCTTTTATCGCCACGATTTGCTTGCTTTTAAGCAGCTGTATTGTCTTTTCAATGACAAGTCGCTGATCGGAGATTTCCTCTCCATCGATATGCAGACGGTACGCCGGACCACACAAAGCACACGCTACGGGTTGCGCATGGAAACGGCGGTCGAGGATGTCGGTATATTCACTGCGGCAAGAAGCACACATGACAAATTCTTTCATGGTTGTTTTTTCCCTGTCGTAAGGAAGGTCCTGGATAATGGTGAAACGCGGACCACAATTTGTGCAGTTGACAAAGGGGTAATCAATTCGGTTGACCTGGGTTTTCATGTCTTCAAGACAATCAGGGCAAACTGCAATGTCGGGGCTGACATCCGTAATCGTCGCAGAAACAGAAGTGCTCTTTACAATGTCAAAACC
>SLCY01000037.1 GCA_007125585.1 Bacteroidales bacterium | reverse complement strand
CTGGGCTGAATTGAATTGCCCTTTCAGGGCGACCCGTTCCCAGTGCCTGGTGCCCAATAATCATCCTCCTGCGCATCAACTCGTTGTATTGGCCCGGTTCTTATCTTCCTTACAAAGAAACAAAAAGCTGCGCAATTCTCGCGTATATTGCCATGATTTATATCTGTAATTTTATACATTGACCCGAACGACAAGCCGTGTCATCAGCACATCAGCACATCAGCACATCAGCACATCAGCACATCAGCACATTGGCATCAGCACATCAGCACATCAGCACATTGGCATCAGCAAATCAGCTAATTAGCACATTAGCACATTCTTCAATCAGCACATCAGCACATCAGCACATCAGCACATCAGCACATCAGCACATCAGCACATTCTTCAATCAGCACATCAATGTTTTTTCCATATTTTTGCAAACATGAACCTTGTAACGGGTGGCACTGGCCTGGTCGGATCTCATTTGCTTTTCGAACTTGTTTCGGGAGGCAGGAAGGTTCGTGCGTTGAAGCGCCAGGGAAGCAATACGGAGCTGGTGAAGCGTTTGTTCCTGTGGTATAGCCCGGATAAGGGCAGGGAGTTGTTTGATGGTGTTGAGTGGGTAGAAGGAGACCTGAACGACATCGTCAGTTTGCAGGAGGCGATGGATGGCATCCGTTTTATATACCATTGTGCCGCCGTGGTTTCTTTCTTGCCTGAAGAGGGTCAGATGATGATGAAGGCAAACGTCGAAGGCACGGCCAACCTGGTGAATGTGGCTTTGCTCAATGACATTGAAAAGTTTTGTCATTGCAGCAGTGTGGCAGCACTGGGCATTCCGCAGAAAGACAATATTGTCCATGAGGCGCTTGTATGGAAGACATCCGGGAAGAACTCACGGTATGCCATCAGCAAGTACGGGTCGGAGCGGGAGGTATGGCGTGCATCGGAGGAGGGTTTGCCGATGGTCGTCGTCAATCCGTCGGTGGTGATCGGTCCCGGCGACCCGGCACGTTCAAGCGCTCAGCTGTATCAGTCAGTAAAAAACGGGATGAAGTTTTACACATCAGGGGTCACAGGCTTTGTGGATGCACGTGATGTGGCAACCGCCATGGTTGCCCTCATGGAGAGCGACATCTGCAACCAGCGTTTTATCCTGAGCAGCGAAGACCTTTCATACAAGGAACTGTTCTCCCTTTTTGCGCACTATTCGGGCGCTAAACCGCCAAAATATCGTGCGGGACGTTTCCTGAGCGAGATTGCCTGGCGCATGGAGAAGGTGCGAAGCTTCATGACCGGACAGAAACCACTTCTTTCAAAAGAAACAGCCCGTAACGCCAACATCCGGCGTTATTTCTCCAATGAAAAGGTAAAACGCACTATTGGGATGGAATTCAGGCCGGTAAAGGAGGCGACAGAAAACACCTCCCGCTTTTTCAAAAAATACCCGGTTTACCTGTCACCGGATTTCCGGATGCCATCATAATGTTGTAGCCTGGGTCCAAACTTGTTTTGAGTTGCCGGACGGGGAAACCCTCTCAGGGACGTGTGATACGTCTGTCCGGCAAAACGTGATGAGGCCCCACAGGATGGTCCTGGATGACAAACGGCCCCTGACCCTGAAAACTGCACGCCGCGACACGGACGCCCGGGGCTTCGCCAATGGGCCCCTGGCCGGTGTACGATGAAGGGGGTTGCAGGTTAGTGCTTGCTGCGTTGCATTATTGTCTGTGCGAGCATGTACAGAAGAACCAGGATGGTCAGGAAAACGGACATTTTCCCAAGGAAGTTCCCGGTACGGGCATAGAATGTCATACGGTGATTTTGATTGATTGTTGCAGCAATGGCATCGGGTTCCCACCACCCGGTGCTCTTGACGATCTCTCCCCTCTGGTTGATGAAAGCAGAGATGCCGGTACTGGCCGAGCGGGCGATGCTGCGGCGTGTTTCCACTGCCCTCAGGCGCGCATACTGCAAATGCTGACGGTATCCCGGTGTGTCGCGCCACCATCCGTCGTTCGTGACAACAAAGAGCAACCCCGCACCGTTCTGCACGTATTTTGCCATGAAGTCACCATAGATGGACTCGTAACAAACAGCCGGCCCGGCCGTGAGTCCATGTGAAGTGACAAAAAGGGTTCTTTCCTCTTGCGTCCCCAGGCTGCCTGTAATCCCGCCAAACCTGTCCACCAGCCGGCCAAGCGGCTTCAGGACGCTGAAATAAGGCATCCTCTCAATGCCTGGCACCAGCTTCGACTTATGATAGTATTGTACGGGCCGGCCCGCTTCTATCATGATGGCAGAGTTGTATACATCGTAATACAACCCTGTGTCCCCGTAGGGCCTGGCAGTGGCCGTGACCTCATCATCCCTTTCATACAGCTGGTAGGTAAAGCTGCCAAGCACCCAGCTCACGCCCGGATGTTGTTCCAGATGTGAACGCAGGCGTTGCACGGTATGGTTTTTCTCGTCTTCATGAATCCAGATACCCTGCGGGTTGGCACCTTCGGGTGCAACGATGAAGTGTACGGACGGGGTTATTTTTTCATCCGCCAATGCGATCATATGATCCAGCCTTCTTTCAATCCCGGCCTGCGTCCGGACCGGCTCATACGGGTCTTCCGAGGGCTGGATCACCACAACACCCACCGGACTGGCCACTTCTTCATAACGGATCCATTGATGGAATGAGACAAGCGACGGGATGGCAAAGAAGGTCAGTGCGATGATGGCATTCCACCTTGCCCTTTTCAGAAAGAGCCCTCCCGTGAAATATTTGTTCAAAGCAAGGAACAGCAAAATGTTGATGGTGAGTATCCACAGGGTGCCACCTGCTGTGCCGGTCGTATCATACCATTGTATCCATGCGGGATAGGCTGCAAATACATTGCCCAGGTCGAGCCAGCTCCAGCTCAGCTCCCAGCGGGCGTGCAGGAACTCGAATGCCAGCCAGAAAATGACCACAACCAGCGGCCCCTGTGCTCCCGGTGCGATCCTCCTGCCCAGGTGCATCAGCCACCAGGGCAGGGCCATGAAGGCCGAGTTCAGTATGACCGCTGCGATCATCCCCGGAATGGTGGCGTACATGATCCACCAGGTGGTAAGCACATTAAAAACGATGAAAGCCAACCAGGCATAAATGAAAAATGTGGCGGCACGAACCTCCCTTCGCAGTAAAAGCACCTGGTCTTCAACCCAAAGGAGGGGAATGAACGCAATGAACGCCAGAAAGGGGAAGCCCCTCGACGGCCAGCTCAGGGCCAGCAAAAGTCCGGTTGCCATGCAAAACAGGGGCAGCCTGTGTCTTTTTATACGTTGCAGCATGATTGAACGTTTACATTAAGGGTGTCGCCTTGCGACAAATATAGCCAGTATAGGACGATACAGCAAAGGTACAGGCTTCTTCCGGCCGCAGGCCCCGGGCACTTGAAAGCCACAGACAACAAAAGATCCGAAACCCCGGGGCTGACAGATGCAATGAGGGATATCGACATTTAAACCGTTTTGGCTGAAAAAAAAGTAAAGATAATATTAATGAATTTAAACGCTGTTTAAAACAAAAAAATCCCTATCTTTGTTCAAAAACCACAGACATGGCAAAAAGCAGGAATACCGAACAAAAGATCTTTGATGCAGCCACCGAGCTGTTTCTTGAAAAAGGCGTAGACCGCACCAGTGTCAGGGAGATCGCATCCAGGGCGGGGATAAACCTGGCTTTGATGAATTATTATTTTCGCAGCAAGGAGAATCTTTTCGATGCCATTTTCACCGCACTTATGAAGAAAAATTCGGAAGAGCTGATCCGCATTCTGAACAGTGATCTTGAACTGAACGAGAAGATCCGGCAGTATGTGCATGTGTATATTGACATGTTGTCTGAGAATCCCTTGCTTGTTTCTTTTGTGATGTCGATACTGCATCGCAGCAGGGAACGCATCACCGAGATGAAGGCCATCAACAGCCTCTATGCCACGGACCAGTTTACCAGGCAGATCATCGAAGAGGGCAAGAAAGGAAACATCCGCCGTACCGACCCCACTCATTTCTTTGTCGACATGTTGTCGTTGATCGCTTTCCCCTTTGCGATCAAAATGCTGGTGATGGACAAGAATAACATTACGGAGAAGGAGTTTCAGGGGTTTATCCTTGAACGGAAGGAGCGCGTACCGGAAATCCTCATTGACAATCTGCGCCCCCGTAGGTGATGTGTCATCATTTTGTGGCGGCACAACGGATATTGTCGATCAGCTTCTCATATTTCACCCTTGCCAGTGGTGACCCTTCCTTTTGAAAATGTTTGATGAAATCTTTTTTTGACAGGGATGCCCACTCCTTGTCTGTCCAATGGCTGACCGGAGGCAACGGGTCCAAAACCGGTTCTTTATGGGGCTTTGCATGGCGGTTATGCGGGCAGGCTTCCTGGCATATATCGCAGCCAAAGATCCATCCCCGGCACTGGTCGCGAAACGCCCCTGGGATGGCGTCTTTGAGCTCAATGGTGAGGTAGGAGATGCATCTGGTTGCATCCAGCTTGCCCGGGGCGATGATCGCTTTTGTCGGGCATGCTTCCATACAGCGGGTGCACTGTCCGCAGAGGTCTTTGTTGAACGGTTTGTCAGGCTCCAGCTCCGCACTGGTGATCAGCTCTCCCAAAAAGCAAAAACTGCCTTTTCGTGGGATGATGAGGCAGGTGTTTTTTCCGGTGCCGCCAAGACCGGCTTCCCGGGCCCACGACCTTTCCGGCACCGGGGCCGAGTCGGCAAAAACCCGGTATTGATGTTCGCCTGACAGGTCTGTCAGATGGGCCGCCAGCTGCTTAAGCCTGTCCTTCATCAAAAAATGATAATCCTTTCCGTAGGCGTAACGGGCGATCCGATATGTTGTTTCAGGCGGCTGTTCCCGCGAAGGATAGTAGTTCTGTGCCACCACGACCACCGATCGAGCACCTGGTGTAAGCAGCCGGGGGTCAAGGCGTTTTTCAAAATGGTTGCCCATGTAACCCATCTTGCCGTGATACCCCTGCCGGAGCCATTCGGTGAATACCGGCCTGACTGCTTTGAGCTCCCCCGCCCGCGCTACGCCACAGGCCTCGAAGCCCAGTGCACGGGCTTTTTCTTTGAGGGCATCGGCAAGGTGCTTAATGGTCACTGGGTTTTGCGTTTGGCGCCAATCGTTTTGGGTTTCCTGGTTGAACTGCCTGTTCAAGCATCTGAAAGGTCAAACCCTGGTTTATAATGCTATGGGTGACAGGTCAGGTGGTGTGACGTCGTTTAATCGAACAACGAGTTCTGTCCAGCCCCCTTCACCCTCCCGAGGTGTTTGTAAGCGATCGCGGTGGCCTCCCGCCCTCGCGGGGTGCGCATGATGTATCCTTCCTGGATGAGGTAAGGCTCATAGACCTCTTCGATGGTGCCGGCATCCTCGCCCACGGAGGTGGCTACATTGGAAAGGCCAACGGGGCCCCCCCTGAACTTGTCGATGATGGTTGACAGGATCTTGTTGTCCATCTCATCCAGGCCGTACTGATCCACATTGAGTGCCTCAAGACCGTAAAGGGCGATCTCCAGGTCGATGTCACCACTGCCTTTCATCTGGGCAAAGTCGCGCACCCTCCTCAGCAAAGCGTTGGCAATACGCGGTGTGCCACGGCTTCTGCGGGAGATCTCCTGTGCTGCATCATCGGTGATCTTTACCTTCAGAATGCCTGCCGAGCGTTTGATGATATGAAGCAACAGTTTGGCATCATAGTAGTTGAGGCGGGCATTGATGCCGAAGCGGGCACGCAGCGGCGAGGTGAGCAGCCCCGAACGGGTGGTGGCGCCAATGAGGGTGAAAGGGTTGAGGGTGAGCTGTACGCTGCGGGCATTGGGACCAGTCTCTATCATGATGTCAATGCGGAAGTCCTCCATGGCCGAGTACAAATACTCCTCTACCACAGGACTCAGGCGATGGATCTCATCAATAAAAAGGACATCCCGGTCTTCCAGGTTGGTGAGCAACCCGGCAAGGTCGCCAGGCTTGTCAAGCACCGGCCCGGACGAAACCTTGATGCCAACCCCCATCTCGTTGGCGATAATATGTGCCAACGTAGTCTTTCCCAGCCCGGGCGGCCCGTGCAACAACACATGGTCCAGGGCCTCGTTGCGCTTTGATGCAGCACCTACAAAGACCTTGAGGTTCTCAACCACCTTGAACTGGCCGGTGAAACTGGAAAAGCTCCCCGGCCGCAAAGTCTGCTCAATGATACGATCTTCACGCGTCAACCGGTCGGTAGAAGGATCCAGGTTTTCGTTCATCTTTTTTTGCTGTTGGATATTGGCTGTTGTCTTTTCATGGTATTCAGGGTTGCTACCCGGTGGCGCCGCATGACCCCACTATTGACAAGCCGGTGTTGGATCACCGGCCAAACATTTACCTGTACAAATGTAATGAATTTGAGCTTAAGGTTGAAGTTAAGATTGGGGTTTAATGCATATCTTTGAGTAAACGAATCCGCTGGCATGGAGAAGGCAAAAAATTTATTGGAACGTATCTTTTCCTTGACAGAAGGGGGTGATTTTGAGGAATTGACATTGGAGGTTTTTCGTTTCCAGTATGACAAGAATGCTGTATACCGCGACTTTTGCAAAGCCCTGGGATGCAACCCGGAAAAAGTTACCTGCCTTGAGGAGATCCCGTTTTTGCCCATCGAACTGTTCAAAAACAAAAGGGTGGTGTCTTTTGATGGTGAGGCCGCCCATGTGTTTGTCAGCTCGGGGACGACCGGCAATGACCCGTCAAAGCACTATGTGGCGGATACCATGGTGTACGAGCAAAGCTTTCTTGAGTGTTTCCGGTTGTTTTACGGGCCTCCGGCCGACTATTGCATGCTGGCTTTGCTGCCCGGATACAACGGACCTCAAAACGCTTCGCTGGTTTATATGGCCAACCGGCTCATAGAGGAAAGCGGGCACCCGCACAGTGGGTTTTACCTTCACGACCTGGAAGGGCTTTCAGAAAAGATACGTTTGATGGTCGATCGGGGCGACAGGATCCTGTTGCTGGGGGTCAGTTTTGCTTTGCTTGACCTGGCCGGTTTTTTTTCGATGCCTTTAAAGAACACCATTGTGATGGAAACCGGTGGCATGAAAGGGCGTCGCCGGGAGATGGTGAGGGAAGAGCTGCACCAGTTGCTGTGCCAGGCTTTTCAACAGGAAGCCATCCATTCTGAGTATGGCATGACGGAGTTGTTCAGCCAGGCCTATTCAAAAGGGATGGGACTGTTTTCATGCCCTCCCTGGATGCGTGTGCTGATCAGGGAAGACAATGACCCCCTGGAGCTCATAGGGTATCGGCGCGGCGGGGGCATCAACGTGATCGACCTGGCGAACTTATATTCATGCAGCTTTATTGCCACACAAGACTTGGGGAGGGTGCATCCTGGCGGACAGTTTGAGGTATTGGGACGTTTCGACAACAGCGATGTCCGTGGCTGCAACCTGCTGGTGGACTGACCAGGGCCGCGCCCCTTTTCCGCTTGGTTATGCCGTTGCCGGATCCATCATCCAAGGAGCCTCAAAAGGAATATGACAGAGGCCATGAGCATGAACGCCCCCCCGAAGAAGACCGTTCGCTGCGCAAAAGCCATCCCCAGCTGACCGCCTCCGGCCATGCCTGCCAGGGTCAGGATAAACACGGTGATGGCAACCACGATACCGGAAAGATAGACCCCAAGACCGGTGATCCCAAGGGCGATCCCGGCAAGGAAAGCATCCATGGCCGTGGCCAGCGACAACACCACGATCACCCTGACCTGGTTGATGTCAAACACCTTGCTTTTGGGATGCCGTTTGCGGCCCTCCATGATCATTTTTGTGCCGATAATTCCGAGAACCACAAAGGCCACCCATTTTTCCAGGCCCTCAAACATGGGCTGCATGACGCCTCCCAGCCAGTATCCGGCAAACACCAATACCAGGTGGGCAAACGCAAAGGCAATGGCCACCTTCAGGGGCACCCCAGGCTTTACCAGTCCGGACACAGCACTGTTGCTGATGGCTATGGTGAAACAATCCATGGCCAGTCCCAGTGCGATGATAAATATCAGCAACGTGTCCACTTGTCGTAAAGCTTTACAGGTGTTTTGACGACCTCCTACAAGAGGGAAAGGATCTTTTCCAGTCCACCGCGGTCGCATTCATCAAAGGCATCCAGGGCTTTGCTGTCGACATCCAGCACGCCGATGATCATCCCTTCAGCATTTTTCAAAGGTACAACAATTTCGCTGTTCGACCGGCTGTCGCAGGCAATATGTCCCGGAAACTCATGCACGTTGGGTACAATGAGTGTTTCCTTTTTGTTGATGGCAGCCCAGCATACCCCCGTATCTTTTTCAAGGAGCTGACAGGCAACAGGACCCTGGTAGGGGCCGGCGATCAGTGAACCCCCATCAAGCAAATAAAACCCGGTCCAGAAAAAGTGATCCATTTTATGATGGAGCAACGCCACGGTCGTCGCGAGCTTCGACACCTTGTTCCCGGGTTTTGCCAAAAGGCTTTCTAACTGTTCATAGACACGTTGATAACGATCTGCTTTGCGGTTTTTGTTCATCTTCGCAATGTCAAGGACTGTTGTTCATGTTTCATGGTCCCTTGAGGGCCCGTTTCGACATATACAACCCTTTCAAAGGCCGTTTGTTTGAAACATGGTGTGCCGGGTGGCTTCTGTCATACCAACAACCATTATCCATTGAAGCTTACTGTGCCCTCTCCAGCTCTACGGTGAAGTGCCGCATGATGGGTGCTTCTTTGGTGATGCGGAAGCCTTTGGTGATTTTTTCCCTTCGCTGATAAATGTTTCCAAGGCAGGCTGCCACATATTCGATATGGTTGTTCGTATATACCCTTCGCGGGATGGCCAGGCGCAGCAGCTCGAGCTGGGGGTAACGGTTTTCACCGGTGCAGGGGTCGCGGTCGGCCAACAGTGTCCCAATCTCGACAGCGCGCACTCCTCCTTCCAGGTAAAGCTCGACAGCCAGAGTCTGTGCCTGGAACTCCTCTTTCGGTATGTGGGGAAGCATCTTTTTGGCATCCACAAATATGGCATGGCCGCCTGGTGGCTCCTGGTATGCTATGCCGTATTCTTTTAAAAGCTTTCCGAGGTATGCCGCCTGTTCTATACGCGACTCCAGGTAGAAAAAGTCACATCCTTCTTTCAGGCCCTGAGCCACCGCGGCAAGGTCGCGGCCGGCGAGTCCGCCATAGGTCAGATAGCCCTCATACAGGATACAGTACATACTGATCTTGTCGAAGAGGGCCTTGTCACGGCAGGCCAAAAAGCCACCGATGTTCACGATGGCGTCCTTTTTACAGCTCATGGTGGCCCCGTCCACGTATGAAAACATCTCACGGACGACCTCCGGAATGGTATGGTCTGCATATTCTTTTTCCCGCATTTTGATAAAATATGCGTTTTCTGCAAACCGGGCTGCATCAAAGAACACCGGGATCCCGTATTGTTTGCAAAGGGCTGACACGTCGCGGATGTTCTGCATGGATACCGGCTGTCCGCCGGAGGTGTTGCAAGTGACGGTGATGATGCATAAGGGGATCTTCTCTTTGGGATGGGATCTGAAAACCTTTTCCAGTTTGTTGAGGTCGATATTGCCTTTGAAAGGATGGTAAAGGGTTGTTTTGGAAGCTTCGTTGATGGTGCAGTCGACTGCCGTGGCACGCCGGAATTCGATATGGCCCTTGGTGGTGTCGAAGTGGGCGTTTCCCGGGACCATGTCACCTTCCCTGACCATTGCAGAGAACAATACGTTTTCGGCCGCACGCCCCTGGT
Source organism: Bacteroidales bacterium (assembly GCA_007125585.1). Classification (GTDB taxonomy): domain Bacteria; phylum Bacteroidota; class Bacteroidia; order Bacteroidales; family UBA7960; genus PUPG01. The sequence continues at coordinate 57,477 of SLCY01000037.1, read as the reverse complement.
GTGTCGGAACAAAAAGAGGCATACCCAGCAGGTCGTTGATCACCTCCTTCAGCTTAAAATAGGATGTTGAGCCGGCATAGCTCTCATCGCCCAGCATCATCTCCGACCATTGGTGGTGACTCATGGCACCGGTGCCGGAGTCGGTGAGCAGGTCGATAAAGACCTGGTCGCTGCGCAGCTTGAAAAGGTTATGGTTTGCCTCTGTGATCCATTGCTCGCGCTCACGGCGCGTGCTGCGACGCAATGGTTCAACGACTTTTATCTTGTAGGGTTCAGCATAAGGTAGTTTCATGATAAACAGATTGCAAATGATACCTGAAAAACAGTTGTTGGGAAAGGCATCCGCGGCATTGGCATGCCGGGACGTGGCACGAAGGTGTTTAAAAGGGGTAGGTGTCCCGTCTTTTCAGGTTGCGGTAGATCTGTTTTGAGGTACAGGGGCCTTCCATGTCATTGCGGGCTTGTTGATACAAAGATACAAAACAGAATATATTTTTCCAGGTGAAACGCACCCTGCCAAAAGCACGGCCTAAAATAAATAGTATCTTTGTATGCTGCATGGGGCTACCGCTCTAAAGCCAATGGCCGGAAGCCGGTTAACAAAAGCATCACCATGAGTTTTATTGCACGGTTAATACTAAGGTTGCTTGGCTGGAACATTTATTCGCGTCTGACCGAAGATCATCGTAAGGCAGTGATCATCATGGCGCCGCACACCAGCAACCTGGACTTTGTCATTGGCAGGCTTGGCTTTTACGTTTATGGCATCCAACCGAAGATCCTGATCAAAAAGGAGGCGTTTTCGCCCATGATCGGCCCTCTGCTTCGCTGGCTGGGCGGCATTCCTGTTGACCGCACGCAAAGCCGGAATACGGTGAAAAAGATTACCCAGGAATTCCGGAAGCATGATCATTTTTACTTGTTGATAACACCGGAGGGTACCCGTCGCAGGGTAGAGCGATGGAAGAAGGGTTTTTATTTTATTGCCCTTACCGCCAAGGTGCCCATCATCCTTGGCTTTCTTGATTATCGAAAGAAGGAGGGAGGCTTTGGGAAGGTACTTCACCCCAGCGGTGACTTTGAGGCTGACTTTAAGGTCATCGAGGACTTCTACCGTGACAAGCACCCCCGGCACCCGGAAAAGTTCAACCTTTCGCCACATGCTTAATCATTGCCGTGCAAACTGTTTTAGGGGATACGGGCATTGTTGACTCAGGTGTCTTCGCCCTTTTTGCCAAAGTAGGCATCGAGAAGTAGCTTGGCAGCCTGAAATGAGGTCATTTTCTGGTCTGAGAGGAGGCTTTCCGCCTCCCTGATCTTTTTTGCTATGGCGGGGTCATCGTAGAACCGCGAAGTCAGAGTCTCTTTGATGGTTTCATGCAGCCGCTGTTGCTGCTGCTTGTTTCGTTTATTCTGGAAATGCCCCGTTCCCTTCATCATCCCTTCGTACCTTTTGATCATCGTCCATAATTCTGCGATGCCGGTTCTGTTGATGGCAGAGCAGGTGGTCACCTGGGGTGTCCACCCGGATGGTGGTGGCGGGAACAGGTGCAGGGCATTTTCATATTGCGACCGGGCGACCCTGGCTTTGTCGAGGTTGTCGCCATCGGCCTTGTTGATGGCTATGCCGTCGCACATTTCGATGATCCCCCTTTTGATCCCCTGGAGCTCGTCGCCGGCGCCTGCCAACATGAGCAGCAGGAAGAAGTCAACCATCGAATGCACTGCCACTTCCGACTGTCCGACGCCAACCGTTTCCACCAGCACCACATCATAGCCTGCGGCTTCGCACAGGATGATGATCTCCCTGGTTTTCCGTGCCACGCCACCCAGGGACCCGGCGGAGGGGGATGGCCGTACAAAGGCATGCTCATTGACGGCAAGCGTCTCCATGCGCGTCTTGTCGCCCAGGATGCTGCCCCTGGAGATCTCGCTGCTTGGGTCCACGGCAAGCACGGCAATATGATGCCCCTGGCCGATCAGGTAGTTGCCCAGTGCTTCGATGAAAGTGCTCTTCCCCGCACCGGGTACACCTGTGATGCCCACCCGCAGCGCGTTCCCCGAATAGGGGATGCATTGCTCTATGACACGCTGACCGTGTTCGTAATGGCTGCTCAATGAACTTTCGATAAGTGTGATGGCACGGCTTAGCAATACCCTGTCGCCGGAAAGGATACCCCTGACATACTCTTCAGGCTCCAGCAAAGGCAGCCGCTTCAAACGGTAAGCGTCAGCAGCCTGCTCATTCAACGAGGAAGGCTGGGGTATGCCCTTGTTCACCTTCAGGGTCGAAGGAGTTTTCCGGTTTTTATCAGATGACTGTCTGTCCATTGCCAAGATGCCAGATGTATTGCAAAGGTAATAAAAACGATACGATACAATGACGGATGATTGACCACGGACATCCGGGTTGTACAGAGCCTGGTGCCATGTTGATTACAAGGTGTCCTGTACATGTAAGACCGGCGCAGGACCCAGAGTGCGTTCCCTTAGTTTCCGGGCACCGGCACCACAGCTTTGATGTCGACATCGCCGAAGGCAATCTTTTCCGGGCCGAGGCGCAAGCTGGAGTTCATCATTTCTTCCATCGTCACCTCCCTTCCGGTATAGGCCGAGATGCGTGCCATGATGCCTGCGAGGGTAGACATGGCACATTCTTCGGCTTCGTTCAACGGGGTGTCGTCCCTTATGGCTGCCACCAGGTGGATGATCTCCTGTTCATAGGGGTTCACGGCCAGCGCCCCTGAGGCCAGTCCGATATCATCCGGGTCTTCCCCGGGATACTGATATTGCCAGATGGTGTTCCCTTCCAGGTCTTCGACCCGGTTCATGCAGTTTGACCGCCCTTCGGTTCCAGTGATCAGCTCTTCCACCTTATTGGCACATCCGTCGATCTGGCGGCACATGCTGTGCAGGTGCATGCCGTCTTCATAGACGAAGTCGGTGCTGAAGAAGTCGTACTGGTCGCCGGTGGGCCTGCGGTGTCTTGCGCCGAAGCTTACCGCTTTGACGGGGTGGCTTCCTTTGAACCAGCTTACCACGTCAAAGTTGTGGATGTGCTGTTCGATGATGTGGTCTCCTGCCAGCCAGGTCCAGTTAACCCAGTCGCGCAGCATGGCCTCCATGTCATCCCAGCCCGGCTGTCTTTTGACATGCCATAGCTGCGACTGGTTCCAGTAGCAGTTGGCGGCCACAATATCACCTATGGCCCCGCTTTTTATATGTTCGTAGGTTGTAAGGTAGTCCCTCTGGTGACGGCGTTGTGTCCCGGCCACCACTTTTAGGTTGGCGGTGTCGGCCATCCTGGCGGATGCCATGATTGCCCGGGAGCCGACAGGGTCGACGGCTACAGGCTTTTCCATAAAAACGTGCTTTCGTGCCCTGACGGCTGCGTCAAAGTGGGTGGGGCGGAAAAAAGGCGGGGCGGCAAGCAGCACCACGTCCACATCACTCTCTATAACCTGCTGGTATGCGTCGAACCCTACGAAACATTTTTCGTCGGCAACCTCCACACCCCTGTTGTTTTTTAACTGCCTGCGACAGCTGTCAAGCTTGTCCCAAAACACGTCGGCAAGCGCAGTGATCTCCAGGCCGGACCCTGCATCCAGGTAGTTGAAGGCAGCGCCGGTGCCCCTGCTGCCGCATCCTATCAGTCCGGCTTTCAGCAACCTGCCGTCAGGTGCCTTGTCAAGGAAGGTGGGTGCAACCACCCTTGCCTTGCCATCACCGCAGGATTTCAGCAAAAAACCGGTGCCCAGCGCGCCAAGGGCAGCCGTGGCAGCCGCACCCTTGATAAAGTCACGGCGGTTGCTTAATGTCTGGTCTTTTTCCATCTTGTGTAATGTGTTTAGAGTTATGTATTTGTTTGATCTGGCTGTTAAAGTTGCTGTCAAATGCTGTTTCCGTTTGCGGTCATCCTCCTTCCGCCCCGGCTGTGATGCCGCCCCTCATGCGATCACATATCCCATTTGCCCGGTGGTGTGCCGATCCCCTCAATCATCCGGCGGCCACTCCATCACCACCCGGAAGCCCACATCGTTCACATCGGAGTACCACCAGATGCTTTTCGGGATCTGGGGGTCTGTCAGCAGCCATGCGTCATGACGGGTATGGCTTCTTGACGCCGACCGTACCTTGTAGGCGTCGCTTCTGAAGGACCCTCCCCTGATTACCCGCTCTGTTCCTGTGGCCGGACCCCGGGGGTCGACGACAACCTCTTCTTCAGGATAGCCGGCATAGGTGTCTTCTGCATAGTAATCGCTGCAGAACTCCCACACGTTGCCAAGCATGTTCCGCAGGCCAAAGGGGTTGGCTTTTACAGCATCGGGAAGGTGTGTCCTCGACATGCTGTTGCCCTCATAAATAACGTATGTGTTGATGTTTGTGGTATCAGCACCAAACAACCTGTTCCATAGCGTTTCCCTGGTAAACTGCCGTGGGTTGCCTTCGAAGAAATAGGGGGTGTTTGTCCCGCCCCTGGCAGCATATTCCCACTCTGCCTCTGTAGGCAGGCGGTACTTCTTGCCGGTTTTTAAGCTGAGCCACTCACAGAAGGTCTCTGCCCCGTGGGGTGTCATGGTGATGGCAGGCCTGTCGCCCCAGCCCCAACCCTGGTCCGGGCTGCCCCACGGGGGTGTCGGCCCCGATATGGCATCCACCCCATTGACTAACCTTTCAAGCCTATGGAACTCGTGGTCGGTGCGCCCCTCTGACATTGTCTCCCTGAAAAAAGCCATGTACATATCCCAGGTTACCTGTATCTCTGCCATGAAGAAGGGGCTTACCTCCACTTCGCGGCGCGGACCTTCGTCATCATGCCTGCCGGGCTCATCGTCGGGACTGCCAATGGTAAAACGGCCGCCCGGGATGGGCACCATGTCAAAGGCGACAGTGGTTCCCGGGATGGTTTCAGTAAAACGTACGAAATCTGTCACCTCTGTTGCCTCTTCATAGGCTTCCTCAGGATCATCGACAATCCGTTCGAAGCCAAAGTCAATGGGCTCATGGGCGACCTCAGAATAATGGCCTACATAAAGATGGCAGTTCAAACAGTTCAGCGCCTCCTGGTTTTCTTCATAGTACAGGTGTGCATGCATGCCTTCTTCCGATAGCTGCAGGGGAAACAGAAGCTGATGACAGTCAATGCAGCTTTCCTCATAGGTGTGCTTCAGGGCAGCTTCCAACTGACGCTTTGCCTCCCAGTTGATCTGGTCTGTATCCTTGAAGAGAAAAGCGTACACATCACGGATCCCGGTCACCGCCTTGGCGGTGAGGTGACGAAAGTTGCCGGGCGGTGGAAGATGGCACTGCACACAGTGGACAACGATGCCCGACTTGTTGTCATAATGTGTTGACAACCGCCAGTTGTCCTCCGCATGCGGATGCACATGACAGCTCATACAAAATTCGTCGGTGGAGGTATATTCCATCACCTGTCCCGAAAGAACAATAAAGATTGCACCCAAAAGAAAACCATACAACAGAATGGTCGAATACCTCCTGTTTGCGGGAAAAAAGAAACGTTTTAACCTGACAAGTATTTTCAACGGTATCCTGATCTAAAAACCTTTACACCTGCTGTTCTTACGAAATATTGCCCAGATCAGCGCAGGCCGGCCTGTGTAACCTATGCCTGCCTGGCCTTTTCCGGCCATGGCGATCCGATGGCCGAAAACAACAAATATACATGAATTTTTTTCATGTGCTTTTTTTTCGCCTGCAGTATGATGTCAGACTGTTTTCACCGTGCCTTGATCCAGATAGAGTAAGACTTTTTTGACGGCAGGGTAGCCCATGCTTTTCAGGATGCGAGCATAAGTGTTCATCTGTGCTGCGTGTTTATGATACTCTTTCCCTGTTTTATAGTCGATGATGACGCATTCGTTATCAAGGAGGACCACCCTGTCGGGCCTGTAAAAAGCGCCATCATGATCGAAAAGCCCGGCCTCGGTTTTTATCTTGTTACCAGGCAGGAAGTATGGTGCCACTGCAGGGTCTTTTAATATTTGCCGGACCTTGCCTGTCCACTCCACCATTTTCTCATTGTCGATTTCGCCATTGTTCCTCATTTGACCGAGAACGGGTTCTATGTCGTTGAGATGGGTGATGTTTTCCATGGCCCGGTGCAACAGGCTTCCCCGCTCCATCGGATCATGGCTGTCAAGCAGAAGGCTGCGTTCCTTTTGGTGCGACCTCATCCGCAGTGTTCGGCTCCAGCGATTGGACAGCAGTCGCTGCATTGGCTGCCCGGGTGTTTCACCGGGCTCTTTTTTCTTATCTGGCGGGCCAAAAGCCCCGAAGGTGTAACAGTCTTTGTTGTCCTGCCACAAACCCTCATTTTGGAGGAAGAGATACAGAAGGCCATTGACGGTATGTGGGTTGTATTTTTTTGACTCTTTTTTGGAAAGGATGAACAGCTTTTGCGAAGGCCTGGTCAGTGCTACATAGGTGGCATTGAGCATATCCAGGAAGGTTTTTTGCTGTTCCCATGCCAGATCCTGTTCAAAAGGTGTGCCGGAGAGACTTGACTGGCTCATCTCGAGCCATTGGACAGGCAGGTCCGGGATCCCTGTCTTCTCACCATCGGTCCACAGTCCGGACTTTGTCAGCTTGTTGGCTCTCTGCATGGCGAAGGGATGGATCACCACGGGAAACTGCAAGCCTTTTGACTTATGGACAGTCATCACCTGTACCGCCTCAACCCCTTCGGGCACCACGATGGAGTATTTGTCACCATTCTCTTCCCACCAGCTTAAAAAATCGGCATAAGACAGCATGTGCTTTTCAGAAAAGTCGTACACTGCATCCATAAAAAAGGCAACAAAAGGGTTTGGGGGGCTCTCGTCTGCAAAGAAGATCCGGAGGATGGTCTCGCAGGTGTCGTATATGTTCAGATGGGCAAAGTCGCGAAAGGAAAAGTCGATGGCGTTTTGTTGCATGATCCTTTCCATGGATGCATGCAGGGACCCTCCGTTTCTTGGGGTTTTATATAGCCCGGTAGCCCGTAAGGTCTCATGTAGTGTGGCAGGGTTGGTGATCTTCTTTTGCTTGTGCAGAAATGTCAACAACTCCACTGCGGCGATCGAATCATGGGGGTTTGCCAGCAGCTTCAGGATGGCGACAAACATGTTCACCTCGTCGGATTGGTTTAGGAGAAGCGACTCCGGCGATATCACCGGTATCTGATGGGCAAGCAGCTCCCTGGCCACCTTGCTGGCTTCACTGTTGGCACGGCAAAGCACGGTAATATCGCTGAGCGGGTGCCCGGCAGCCCTGCACCGGCCAATGATCTCAACCACCTGCTGCAGGTTTTGCCCGGCAAGCGACTGTTGATCCTGTCCGTCCAGAAAGGCAATGCTAACGTATCCTTCCGGCTTGCCGGGCAACACTTTTTGTGACACGTCGCCATAGATGGTTTGCAACTTTTCTGTCAAAGAGTCCCTGGCAAACAGGAAGAAGCGGTTGTTAAAATCAACCACGGCCTTTGCAGAACGCCAGTTGGTGTCCAGGTTTTTTTCGTGGTAGTTGTTATGGAGCGTGACTTCCCACTCATGACTGGCCATCGACCGGATGTCTTCCGTCAGCTCCGGCAGACTCGCAAATTGTTCCACATCGCCATTGCGAAACCGGTAAATGGCCTGTTTGCCGTCTCCCACCACAAGGCTCATCTGTGCTTCTGAAAGGGAGTTTTCGACCAACGGGAGCAGGTTTTGCCACTGCAGCAGGGAGGTGTCCTGGAACTCATCTATCATGTAATGCCGGTAACGCTCCCCAAGCCTTTCGTAAATGAATGGTACAGGCTGCCTGGAGACAATGGCGGCGATGCGTTTGTTGAAATCGGAAATGTGCAGCAACACGTTCTCTGTTTTGATCTCCTCCGTCATCTTTTCTACCTCATTGAGCAAGGCCAGGGGAAAAATGGTCTTTAGCAATGCCTGTTCGCAAAAATAACTTTGCAGCCTGCCGCGTGAAATGTTTTGTATTGTCTCATAGTGGTGCTTAAGCCGGGGTATGATCTGCTGAATGCCGGCCTGCTGGTCTGGCGTGCATTTTCCCGAAAACCACCGGTCCTCCTCGATGGTGTCGGTGGCATACTTGCCGGGCTGGATCTTTTCGCGGACGTTCCCTGCGGCCAGGTGCTTAAAATAGGAGACGATGCCCTGGCTGCCACGGTAAAAAGCTGTCGCCGGGATGCCTTGGGCATCAATCAAAGCAAAGGCCGCTTTGGCTTCTTTTTGGATGCTTTGCTCAAAACCGCGGACAGATTTTCTGAGACGGCCCGCGATCTGCTGAAACGTCTCCATGGGAACCTCCCTGAGCCGTTCAATATGGATGATGCTGTCTTCTTCCGTCAGCGTCATGGCCATCCTGGCAATCTTTTGTTCTATTCGGGAATCCTGTTCATCATCAGCCTGCCCCATCATGTAGGCGACCAGCAGCTCGGTCAGTTTTTTGTCACTGCCGGCCCTGTTGATGAGCATGTCCACCGCCTGGTTAAGCAGGGAATCGGCGTCCAGCTCTACTTCAAAGTTGAACGGGATGCGCAGGTCAAAGGCAAAGGTGCGGATCACCCTGTGCACGAAGCTGTCGATGGTACTTACCGAGAAGTCGGTGTATTGATGAAGGATCTGTTTCAACACCCGCTGCGCATTGCCAATGAGCATCCCTTCAGAAGGGCTGGCCCCGTCCGGTCCTGCTTTCAAGTCGTCCATGATCTGGTTTAGCAATGCCCGCCCTTTTTTGCTTTCAGGGTCCGCGGCAAGCCCGCCAATATGTCCCAAAGCCTCTATGATGCGTGCCTTCATCTCGGCAGCAGCAGCATTGGTAAAGGTGATGGCCAGTATATGACGCACCTTGCCCGGCTCAAGCAACACGATCTTCAGGTATTCCTTTACCAGCGTGTAAGTCTTGCCGCTGCCCGCTGAAGATTTGTATACATGGAACTGTTTGGTCATTGCCTGTAAGATATGGATGTAAAGGTACATTTTTTTGATACAAAACGATGCCACAGCCCGGTATCATGACCGAGACGGAGGTTAAGCTCAGGTGAAGTCAACGTTGATACTGAATTCAAATGCCGGAGGCATTAAATGATACCCACCGGAGGTACGCTTGTTGGGGTATTATTTATTTTTAGTTGTTATATTTACGGTAATTTTTTCAAGATGCACCCTTATGGCTGATAAAGTCCTGGTTAGGAAACATTCTGGAGAAAAAGAACCGTTTGACCCGGAGAAGCTCCAGGCTTCGTTGCGGCGTGCCGGAGCTTCTGCGCAACTGGTGCGCAGGGTGGAGGAGGGGTTAAAGCCTTTCCTGGAGGACGGGGTTACCACCGCTGCTTTATATCGCAAAGCCTTTCAGATCCTAACAAAGCTGCAACGTGCCACAGCTGCGCGCTACAGCCTGAAGAAGGCTGTCATGGCACTCGGGCCGTCGGGATACCCCTTTGAACATTTCGTCGGCTCACTGCTCCACCAAATGGGTTATCATGTGGAGGTGGGGCAGATGGTGAGTGGCAGGTGCATCCAGCATGAAGTGGATGTGGTGGCGTACAATGACCACCAGCAGTTCATGGTGGAATGCAAATACTATAACAGCCAGGGGAAGTACTGCAACGTGAGGGTTCCACTGTACATCCACTCCAGGTTCCGTGACATCGAACAACGGTGGAAGTCGACCCCAGGCCTTGAAAAGCGCTCCTTTCACGGCTGGGTGTTCACCAATACGAAATTTACTTCCGACGCGAAAGAGTATGCCCGGTGTGTCGGGTTGCGGATGGTGAGCTGGGACTATCCACCGAAAGAGAGCTTAAGGGACATGATAGAACGGTCGGGGCTGTTCCCCGTTACTGTACTCACCCATCTGAACAAGAAACAGAAGCAGGCATTGCTCGAAAAAGAGATGGTCCTGTGCCGGCAGCTGTTGGGAAAGCCGGGCCTGCTCGATCAGCTGGGGCTTACCGCATCGAAAAAAGAAAAGGTCCTGGATGAAATCCGCGACCTGGTAGTGGACGATGGGCCAAAGCATGCGAAATAATTGCCCGGAACCGTTTGTGGTTCCGGTGAGCTGCCTTATGTGCACAGGCGGCCACAACCAACGCCGGACCCTGAATCGCGGGTTCACAGCGGGTGCTCCGGCGCATCAAAACCTTGACAACAAAAACGGTCACCTGTTAATAATCTTAATAATGGAAATCCTATGAAACGTTTTGCAAAGATCACCGGTATTACAATCCTGAGGTTCGGCCTCTTGTTCTTCCTGTTTTTTTCATTGCCTGCCGGCCTTTGGGCTGCAACGGAACCCGACAGGGTTGAACCCCCGTTCTGGTGGACTGACATGGTGCATACCCGTCTACAGATCATGGCTTGGGGAGAGAACATTGGCAACACACGTGTTGAGATCGATCATCCGGGTGTTTCCGTAAAAGAAGTGGTTGCCGTTGAAAGCCCGAACTATCTTTTCATTTATATCGATATAGAGGATGCAATGTCCGGATCTTTCCCTATCCGCTTTGTTTCGGAGGGGGAAACCTTGTATGCTTACGATTACGAGCTGAGGCGGCGTGATCCTCATTCACGGTACCGTGAGGGCCTGAACATTTCGGATGCCGTTTACCTGCTGATGCCCGACCGGTTTGCTAACGGCGACCCCACCCTTGACGACCAGCCCGGGATGCTGGAGCGGGCCGACCGCAGCAATCCTGACGGGCGGCATGGGGGTGATCTCCAGGGGATCATCAACAACCTGGATCACATAAGCGGCATGGGCTTCTCTGCCATCTGGCTGAACCCGGTGCTGGAAAACAACCAGCCCATTTACAGCTACCACGGCTATGCCACCACCGACTATTATAAGATAGACCCCCGTTTTGGCACCAACGAGGACTATGTCCGGCTGATTGAAAAGGCTGAGGAGAAAGGCATCAAGATCATCAAGGACATCATCCTGAACCACTGTGGGCACCATCACTGGTGGATGGATGACCTGCCGTCGTCTGACTGGATCCATCAATGGGACAGCTTTACCCGGACAACCTATCGTATGACCACCATTGTCGACCCCCATGCATCGCAACACGATTTCGACCGTATGGTGAAAGGGTGGTTCGACACCAATATGCCTGACCTGAACCAGCAAAACCGTCTTTTGGCGCATTACCTGAAACAAAACAGTGTTTGGTGGATAGAGTATGCGGGCATCCGGGGGATCCGCATGGACACCCAGCCTTATGCCGACCGCTTCTTTATGTCAGACTGGGCCCGTTACATTATGGATGAATACCCGTATTTTATGATCATCGGGGAAGCATGGATCGGTATCCCTGCCATGATAAGCTATTATCAGGGGGGAAAAGAAAACCACGACGGATATGACTCCCATTTCCCTTCGGTGTTCGACTTTGCCCTCTATGACGATATTGGCCGGGCTTTTACGGAGGAGCCGGGATGGTCGGCCGGTATGATTCGTCTTTACAACACCCTGGCACAGGATTTCCTGTATCCTGACCCTTACAACCTGGTGGTGTTTGGTGACAATCATGATACGGACCGCATCTTCACGAAGGTGGGAGAGGACCTGGACAAGCTCAGGATGGCCCTGACCTTTATCTTTACCACGCGTGGCATCCCACAGGTATATACCGGGACGGAGCTCCTTGAGTCTGCCTATGAATACGATGGCCATGGCCTGTTACGCGCCAACTTCCCGGGAGGCTGGCCGGGCGATCCTGTTGATAAGTTCACCAGGGAAGGACGTACGGATGAGCAAAACGCGATCGTTGACCATATCTCCACCTTGCTGCATTTCAGGAAGAACACCCCCGCGCTCTATAATGGCTGGCTGATGCAGTTTGTGCCCGAAGACAATATCTATGTTTATTTTCGCTATGATGACACAGATGTGGTCATGGTGGTCCTCAACAGCAACGAAAACGATATAAGGCTTGACCTGGAACGTTTTCGTGAGGGCTGGGATGGATATGCCGGTGGCATGGACGTGCTCACAGGTGAAACCTATGAGGGTTTTGATACCTGGACCATCCCGGGGAACGCAGGGTTGGTGCTGGAGTTGTTTTAACCATCCTTGCCACTCCCCTTGTTAACCCCGGCAACTCATTCAGCGAAGACCGCTTCCAGCACGGTATGGGACTTCAACGCCGGCATGCCGGCCAGATGGTAGCGGTAATAGTCGATCGTTCTGTTCAACAGCGCCTTCCTTTGATCTTTCGGTACGCTTAGGCTTTCAAGGTCGGTCAGCTCCGTTGCCGCAACCTTGCTGAATGTCCTGCTGAGGGCTTTGTCGAGGCAGGTTTCGTCATTTTCAGCAATATGTTGATACATGCCTTCCTGCAGATTGAAGTAGCGGTTGTGCTTGTCATGATTGTTGCGGGGCTGAAAGCCCAGGAAACGGCTCAGCTGAAGCAGGAATACCAGGTGAAAGCTTGTAACCGGCCCTTTTGTCCGGTCGAGGAACAGCAGTGCATCACGAACAAAGTCAAAGAGCTCGTTGTTGGCCTCCTGGTTTTTCAGGGAGTGGGAGAGGACCTCGGCAAGAAAGATGGCCAGGCTTGTTTTATGGATCTGGTAGGGGATCGTCTGAAAGGTTTCCAGGAACCCGATCTCCTTGATGTTCTTCAGCCCGTCACTGTCCTTGTGATAGGCTACCATGCTGACCAGCGTCAATGGCTGGAAAAGCAGTTGCTTGTGTGCTGATTTTGATGTTCTCACCCCGCGAGCCAGGTAGGACTGCATTCCCATTTTGCTGGTAAATATCCGCGCGATAATGCTCGTTTCACCGTATTTGAGCGTATGTATGACGATGCCGTCGGTCTTGAGGATCATGGGGGGCTTGTATAGCGATAAAGTTTGTTACAACCTGACAACACATATTGTTTCCGGAGGGTACCCCTTTATGCGATGATTCGTTTGTTCCCTGTGGGTCAGTTGATAAACATGATTTTTGTGACCACGGTTTCTTCACCGTCGTCGTTGGTCGAAAAGACCAGGTAGACCCCTGTTGAGGGCCTTCGTCCAAACAGGTCGCGGCCGTTCCATATGGCTTGTCCGCCTTCGGCAACGGTTTCCCAGACGAGGTTTCCGCTGATGTCGGTGACTTTTACCTTCGCATTTCTCACCAGCCCTTTCACGGCGATGTAGCCGTCGTACCCGTGCCGGACGGGGTTTGGATAGGCATACACATCGGTGTGCCTGGTGGTGGCTTCGGTAGCGAACCCACGGAAGGACACCAGTCCGAGGTCGGTGGCAAAGAAAACCTCCCCGTTCCGGCCGTTGATGGCGATGTCGAAGATGTTGTTTGATGGCAGGGGGCTGTTTTCCTTATTGAAGTGAAAGATCGTTTCGCGGCCGTCGGCTGAGAGGAGGAAGGCACCAGAGCGCTCTGTCCCAAACCATTTCTTGTTCGATCCGTCGACGGTAATGCTGGTGACGGTCTCTGTTTCCAGCAGATATCCGGCAAAGCCATCTTCCTGTTCCACGATGATGCGTTGGGCATCGAAAGGTTCGCCGGTGAAGGCGCGTTGTGGTGAGAAGAACACGGCCACGCCTTCATCTGTCCCTATCCAAATATAGCCGCTGAGGTCCATGGCCATGCTGTGCACCCTGTTGCTGGGCAATCCGCCGTTGCCGGTCTGGGTGGTAAGGCGGCGGGCATCAAAGTCGCTGGTGTGCTCCAGGGAATGTTCCTTGAACAGGAAGATACCGTTCCCTGCCAGGTTGATCCATTTCTGGTCGTGGTTGTCTATGATGATCTCCCTCACCCTTGACTGCGGGTCAACCAGCCCTCCGCTGCTGAATGACTTCCATTGACCATTGTTCCTTTTGACAGACAGGGGTCTTTCCACTTCGGAGTTTGTCACCCATACATTGCCGTGCCGGTCTACGGCGGTGCCCCCTACCCTGAGATAGTCCTGGGTGCCTGCACGAAGCTGGAGGGTGCTGTTTGTCTCATCATAGCGTTTCACAACGCCTTCGGTAGAGACCACCACCATCCCGCCCCACCATGCTGACGCAAAGGCTCTTTCCGGGTTGCGGGGGTCGACGGTGATGTCGATAATGTCTGCCACGTTGTCGAGGATGGGAAACTGTGAGCGCCGGTAGCGTGTCCATCTGCCATCTTCGAAAAAGTAATATCCGTGCTGGTTCCAGCTGTTGCTGCCAATGTAGGTGATGAAGCCGGGTGCCACCCAGAGTCTGCCGTTGGCATGAGCAAGCCCGAAGGCATTGGGGTAATCGGGACCTGACAGGACGATCTGCTCATAGCTCTGGGGCCCGTGTTCCCTGACCAGGCCTCTGCGGTCGTCTGCAATCCACAAGGTGTTGTCCTCATCAAACATGGCGTCATTCGGGGTCGGGTTGCCTGAATGGTAGCTCTCCACCTGCTGCACCAGATCCATGTTCATGTCGAACATGTCGAGGCGCTGGCCGCTGCCTACCAGCAGAAGGTTGTTGCTGGAACGCACAAAACGGTTCACCGGCCCGTCAAAGTCACCCGGTGGGGTGAAGCCCTGCCATCCCCATCCGTCATAGATATACAGGCTGTCGGCCACCCCGTCGGTCCGGTTCACGACCAGTTTTGCACCATGCGACTCGATGAAGTTGAAAGACTCATTGTTTTGGCCGGTGACCCCTGCTTTATGCCAGTGGTTAAAGTCCGCCAGGTTGGGCGCATCCAGGCTGGCATGCAGCAGGCCGGCATTGGTCGCTGCATAGATCGTGGTATCTGTCAGCAGCAGGTCATTCACGTTAACCATGCTGCCATACGGGCCGATGTACCAGGTGTCGCGGATAAGCATCTCGGAAATATCCAGTTCAATGATCCCGAAGTCGCAGGCCAGCAAGGCATTGTTGCCATATGTGACGATACGGTTGATGCGCTTGCTCCCCAGGATGGATGCCTGCATGATATCGGGGATGTTGGAAAAACCGTTACCCGTAAGTATATCCAGGTTGCCGTTCTCATAGCCAAGGACCAGGGAGTGTTGCCCATCGATCCAGGCAATGGCCGTGATGCCGAAATCGCTGAGCCCGTCAACTTTGTTGATGCGCTCCATGCTGCTGTCCCCTTTGTTATACACAACCAGTCCGTAGGGAGTGGCACCGACGACGCGGTCAGGCGTTTCGGCAAGAAAAAGAATTTTGTTGTTGGGCAGGTGGTGCCGCCATTGGCCGATCGCTATTTCACGGGCAATTGCTTCTGATGGCGGCGACATCAAAAAACCGGCGAAAAGGATGGATGACAGGAGGAACCGTGATAGGGTATTCATTGACAAACAGTATTTACAGGTTACAAGCCGGAGCGTTGGAATGTCTTCCATCTGAACCGGGCCCTTTGCTCCGGGAGCTGGCTGCCAGTGTCTTTTCCCTGGCAGGCAACAGTGTTCTTTCGGGCAGGGTCTTTTCCATTTTGTTGTGGGACCTTTACGGGAGGTGGTCAAAACACGTCTCGTCTGAAATAGTCCCTGGGTGAATCTCTTTGTTCCACTTTGGAACAGTCTGTTTCTATGGATGGTGGATGGAGTGGTGGTTCAAAGTCGCCCATGCTGACATCGAGGGTTTCGTCTTCATATATTCTTGTCATAAACTTGGCCCATATTGGCAGGGCGGTGTTGGCGCCCTGGCCCAGTGTCAGGTCACGGAACCTTATGCCACGGTCTTCGCCGCCGACCCAGGTGGCGGCCACCAGGTCCGGGGTGACCCCTACAAACCAGCCGTCGGAGTTGCTTTGTGTTGTCCCCGTTTTGCCGGCGATGGGATGGTCGAAGCCGTATCGCCAGGTCAGGCGTCGCCCTGTACCTTCCATGACCACCCCTTTCATCAGCTCCAGCATCAGCCAGGCCGTCTCCTCACTCATGGCTTCTTCCCGTTGCGGCATAAAGGCTTCGATAAGGTTCCCGGTCTGGTCCTCTATCCTGGTGACAAAAGTTGGTTCGATATAGACCCCTTTGTTTGCGTAGGTGGCGTTGGCCCCTGCGATCTCATAGACAGAAAGGTCCGGGGTTCCCAGGGCGATGGCAGGGTAAGGGTCAATATGGCTCTGCACCCCCATGCGTCGCACAAGGCGTATCAGCGCTTCGGGTGAATAGCGTTTCATCAGGAAGGCTGAAATGTAGTTCACCGAGTTGGCAAGGGCCCATTGAAGGGTGACCATCTCTCCTTCGCGGTCGTCACTGGCGTTTTGGGGCGTCCACAATGTCCCGTCCCACAACTCAAAGGAAACAGGGGTGTTGGGAACCCGGGTACAAGGGCCGAACTCACCTTCCTGCATGGCCAGGGTGTAGAGGAACGGCTTGAAGACGGATCCTACCTGCCGGCGGCTGCCCACGATATGGTCGAATTTGAAATGCCGGAAGTCGTTGCCCGCAACATAGGCCTTTACATGCCCTGTATGGGGTTCAACGGCCATCAGGCTTGCGTTCAGGAAGTGCTTGTAATACCAGATGGAGTCCAGTGGTGTCATGATGGTGTCGATGTCCCCATCCCACGAAAACACGCGCATTGGCACCGGCTCTTCGAAGTTTGTCATGATGGAATCTTCAGGGACGCCTTGACGGCGCAAACCACGGTACCTGTCCGACCGCCTTATGGTTCGCATAATATTTTCTTCTACCTGCTGGACAGTGAGGTCAGTATCGTAGGGAGCCCTGGTATATCCCCGCCAGTGCCTGTAAAACTCGGGTTGAAGATAGTTTCCCATCTGTTCCCTCACAGCTTCCTCAGCATATTGCTGCATGCGGGAGTCGATGGTGGTGTATATCTTCAGGCCGTCGCGATAAATGTCATAATGCGTGCCATCGGGCTTTGTGTGTGTCCTGCTCCATTGTCTGAGTTCTGTGCGGAGTTGTTCACGGAAGTACGTGGCAATGCCGGTATGCTGGTCCTGGATCTGGAAAGAGGACATGTCAAGCGGGATGGATCGCAGGGAGTCGAGCTCTTCCGGGGTGATGAACTGGTATCGTGCCATCTGGGTAAGCACCACCTGGCGGCGGTCAAATGCCCTTTCGGGGTTTCTTACCGGGTGGTACCATGAGGGGGCTTTGAGAAGGCCCACCAGCAGGGCGGCTTCTTCGACAGTTATTTCACCGGGACATGTGTTGAAATATGTTTTTGCGGCCGATTTGATGCCAAACGCGTGGCTTCCGAAGTCGACCGTGTTCAGATACATGGCGATGATCTCGTCTTTGGTATAGTTTCGTTCGAGCCTGGCAGCCGTCACCCATTCTTTGAGTTTGATGAGGGCGATCTGTGCCCTGGAAATGTTTGCTTCTCTGGGGAAAAGGTTTTTCGCCAGCTGTTGGCTGAGTGTGCTGCCCCCGCCGGCGCTTCGCTGGCCGCCAATGATATTCCTTATCAGCACCCTGAAGATGCTGCGAATGTCCACCCCGGAATGGTGGCGAAACCGTATATCTTCCGTGGCCAGCAAGGCTTGTACGATGTTTGGGGAAAGGTCGTCATATTGGATGTTGGAGCGGTTATGGATATAGAACGTCCCCAGCAGGACCCCGTCAGCAGAATAGATTTCGCTGGCAAGGTTGCTTTTGGGGTTTTCGAGTTCTTCAAAAGAAGGCATGAACCCCAACAGCCCGGCTGATATAGAAAAGAAAAGCAAAAAGACAAGCACTACAGGCGCTGTAAAAACAGACCAGAAAACAAGGGTGTATTTGCGTTTCTTTGAAACTTTTTTGCTCATATACGGTGAAGAGGATTTGTAAAAAAACGTTCTCCCGGCCGGTTTATTATTTTTTCTCGATGCGGATGCCAATATCGGAAATGCCTTCAAGCAGTTCATGGCGCATGCCATGGTATAGCCTGAAGCGGTAGACCCCCTCTTGCGGGAACCACACATCGTCGCGAAACAGGAACCGGTTGGCACGGACATGGCCGAAGCCCCTTCCTGTCCACTGCCCTCTTTTGTCGGCCAGCACGCATTCTATCGTGTCGCGCAGCATCCTGCCATCGGGAAACGCGATTTCCAGAAAAAGGAACAAGTTGCTGTATGCATAATCCGTGGTGTTTCTGACATCCAGATAGAGCTCATGCAGCGACAGAGTATCGTCAATATTGGTCTCAAAAAGGATGCCATCCTGATGCTCCCATCCTTCGGAGGGCAGGTTGTGATGATCCTGATATACCACTCCCCGCTGGCATGCCTGAAAGGTGAGAGTGAGGCATAACAGATAGAAAAACACATTCCCTGGCCTGGTTCTTTTCATGGCAGGATGGGGTTGTTATCATGTTGCGGCTTTGTTGCCTTTGGGTTTCCTTTTGCGGCGCTTGCTTCGCTTGCTTTTTTTGGGTTTGTCGAATCGTGTCAGGCTGTCTTCCAGGTCATTGTCTCCGTTAAAAAGGGGCTGAGGGCTGCTGCCGTGCAATGCCTCCACGTCTTCAAGCTCGTCCGGCTTCTTGTTTTCCTCATTCATCGCGAGGATAGCTTTTACCCTTTCGACGGGGAGCATGATGATTTTTCCCGGGCTTTCCCGGTATTCGTAACCCAAAAGACGTTTCAGCACATCCATTTTTTGGTAAACGGCGGCGCCTTTTTTTGTTACCAGCTCTTTGCCGGTATCGGGGAAGTCTTTTAAGATATTTTGATAGCAGACGTTTTCATAGTTGATACAGCATTTAAGCTTGCCGCACTGGCCTGCCAGCTTTTGTGGATTGAGCGACAGCTGTTGTGTCCTGGCGCTATTGGTAGACACCGACTTGAACCTGGTCAGCCAGGTTGCGCAACAGAGTTCACGTCCGCAAGACCCGATGCCGCCCAGCCTGCTTGCCTCCTGTCTCATGCCGATCTGCCGCATCTCGATACGTACCCCGAAGGCATCGGCCAGAACACGGATCAGCTCCCTGAAGTCAACCCTTTCATCGGCAGTGTAATAGAATGTTGCCTTGGTCTGGTCTCCCTGGTACTCCACGTCACTGATCTTCATCTGCAGCTTGAGCGATCCGGCAATCTCCCTTGACCGGTGCATGGTGGTTTCTTCCTGTTTGACGACGGTGACCCATTTCTCAATGTCCGACACCTTGGCTTTCCGGTAGACCTTTTTGATCTCTTCCTCTTTTTGGTCTGCCTTTTTGCTTTTCATCTGGAGCTTCACCACCTCGCCTGTCAACGTTACAATCCCGATGTCATGGCCCGGAGACGCTTCCACTGCAACAATGTCGCCTGTTTTCAGGTCAAGGTCCGGGGTGGCGCTGAAAAACTCCTTGCGTCCGTTTTTGAAACGCACTTCAACAATTTCTGTGAGACGACATGCACCGGAGGGCTTGATATCCTTCAGCCAGTCGAAGGCATCCAGCTTGTTACAGGAATGCCTGTACACGTCAAGCTGGCGCGTATGCGGCTGGGGGGCACAGTGGCAGCCCCTCGACAGAAAAGGATGTTGATTGTTCTTATCCAATGTGGATCTTTTTAATGTGCAAAGTTAAAAAAATAAATGGTGTCATTGGGCCCGGACATGCATCAGCTTGTTTAGCTGAAAGGACAGGTCGGTAAAAAGTATTTTCGGGTTCGCATTCCTTTCCAGGTGATAGATGGCCTGGTTAAAGGCGTCCACGATCTGCAGGGTATTGCGGTGGTTTACAAAGGGTGAGAATTTCTCAAGGAATGTTTTTTCTTCTCCATCGAGGCGTATGAGGTGCCCTGCATCATAATTATACAGAACACACATTCTGAAGATCTTCAACCCATACTGGAAAAAGGACTTTTGTTTTTCACGTCCTGCTTGTGATATTTTTTCCACCCATTTCAGGATATGGGCTACGTCATTGGCATAACAACATCGCATCCATTCCCTGAAAGATTCAAAGTCAGCCAATTGTTCTTCATCCTGATGGCATAGCCTGAGCGCTTCCGTTAGCCTGCC
This sequence comes from Bacteroidales bacterium, assembly GCA_007125585.1. GTDB lineage: Bacteria > Bacteroidota > Bacteroidia > Bacteroidales > UBA7960 > PUPG01. The sequence goes on along the minus strand of SLCY01000037.1, from coordinate 37,598 downwards.
GCCTGTCAGGAAAGCGATCTGGCTTGCCTTCTTCGGTTCAACGCCAAACCTGTCTGTCAGGGCCTCTGCTACTTTCTGTTCTTCGGGCAAGGGAAGCTTTACGATCTGGGCCCGCGAAAGGATGGTGTTCAAGATCCTGTCCTTGTTTTCCGAAACCATTAAAAACAATGTGTTCTCCGGGGGCTCTTCAAGCACTTTCAGTATTTTGGGTGCTGCCGCATGATAAAGTTTTTCAACCATGTAGATCACAACGATACGGTATGGGCTTTCGTATGACTTCATCCCCAGCGTACGTATGATGTCATTACAGTCTTCTGCATTGATGATGGCCTGTTTGTTTTCAACCCCCAGCTTTTTCAGCCACTGGAACCAGGTGAAATAAGGACTCTCAAGGAGCAACTCCCTCCACAGGTTTGTGAACAGCTTGCTGCTTACATCCTTTTTGTGTTCCTGGTTGGGAGCCGAAGGGAAGAAAAAGTGCAGGTCGGGGTGTGCCAATTTGTCAAACTTGATGCATGTGGGGCATTTGCCGCAAGCATCTTCCGGACCCCTGTCACGGCACTGTATATATCGTGCAAAAGCCAGGGCCAATGGCAGCGCACCCGTGTCATCAGCGCCAAGGAACAACTGTGCATGCCCGATGCGCCGCTGCCTTACATTCTCTGTCAGCCGATTCTTCAGGTTGTCATGCCCGATAACGTCTTTGAACATCATAGCTTGTCGAATCCAATGTTTATTGCAAATGCTGGTGTCCCATCATGGGTTATTCTTTTTCAGATCAAAGTTACATGATTTTTTCTTGTACTTTTTCTTTGGCTCCCATCCAAAGAAAGAGCTGCCAAAAAGAAAGATCACCGCTTCTGATGCATCTGCTAAAATCTACGGCCTCTTTACCCTGCGCAGGCCTATCGGGCCGGTACGACGGCATGCCTTTTTTCATTCATTCATTACTGCCGTCCGGTGGCCTGCTTGCACTTTCCCGCCCTGTTAAAGATGCCTTGATTTTTTTAACCAGACCCGTCAAATGCGGGTTTATCCCCCCACAGGCCTGGTTTTTGATAGGAAAGCATGTCAATCGGAAAAGATGTGAAATAGCACGATAAACATGGGTTAAATCGCATCGGTGAACAATAATCATCAAGATTTGTTGTTTTTATTTCCTGATTGAATGATTCAGCAGCGTGCAAAAGACAAAATAGTGATTTACAGATTTTTAAAAAAACAACATGGTATTTGGAGTTTTTTGTACCTTTGCAGGCTTTTTTATGCACGAATATTTTGTTTCATGAACAGACAACGAAAAAGAGGTCTTCTCTTCGTTGTGATCCCCCTACTGATTTTTTCCGTAACATTAGCCATCCGAGGATTCAGGGCGGATGATGGTTTGCGGTTGAACGGGGAGAAGGAAGCAGGCATTGATTTGGCAGACATTATTGAGCGTGGTGTCCTGCGTGCGACCACAGATTATAATTCAACGAATTATTTTGTTTACCGTGGTGAGCCGATGGGATACCATCTGGATCTGTTAAAGCATTTTGCCGCCCATATTGGTGTGGACCTTGAACTGTCGGTCAACGGCGATCTGCAGGAGAGTATAGAGGGTTTGATGGCAGAGGACGGTTATGATATCATTGCCCGGAACCTGACGGTGACCAATGCCAGGCGTGCTTATCTCACCTTCACGGAGCCGCACAGTCAGACGCGCCAGGTGTTGGTGCAGCGCAAACCTGAACGGTGGTACAACATGCGTGCCTCTGATATTGAAGACCAGCTGATCCGCACACAGCTTGAACTGGCCGGCAAGACCGTACATGTTCAAAAGCATTCTGCATCCGTGTCCAGGTTGCGACATTTAATGGATGAGATCGGGGACTCGATCTTTATTGTGGAGCGGGAAGAGGGGGTTGAGAAACTGATAGAGGAGGTGGCCAATGGTGAGATCGATTATACGGTCAGTGATGATAACCTGGCGCGTTTGAACGAGGTTTATTATGCCAGCATTGACACCCGCACCCCGGTAAGTTTTGAACAAAACCTTTCCTGGGCTGTCCGCAACGACTCGGAACAGTTGCTTGAAGCTGTTAATGAGTGGATCAGAGAATTCAAAACGACGCGTCAATACGCGGAGATCTATAACAAATACTTCAACAATCCACGCAGTGTATTCATTGCAAAAAGCGAGTTGCACTCGTTGGGGGGCGGTAAGATATCGGTCTTTGATGATTATTTCAAGCGGTATGCCGACATTGTGGGATGGGATTGGCGCCTGATCGCCTCGTTGTCCTACCAGGAGTCCCGTTTTAACCCTTCAGCGACCTCCTGGGCCGGTGCTTACGGCATCATGCAGCTGATGCCGGGTACGGCTGAGTTTTTGAATGTTGGCATGGATGCCGGGGTATCTGAACATATCTTTGCCGGTGTCAGGTATTTACGCTGGATTGATGAACGTTTGTCGGAAGAGATCCCTGACGACATGGAGCGTAAAAAATTTGTACTGGCTTCCTACAACGCGGGTGTCGGCCATGTGCTGGATGCAAGGCGGCTGGCGGAGAAGTACGGCAAGGATCCGAATGTGTGGAAAGACAATGTAGACTATTTCCTGCTCAACAAGTCGAAACCCAAATATTATCTTGACCCTGTGGTGCGGCATGGGTATGCCCGGGGATCGGAGCCTTATCATTATGTCAGTGAGGTCCTGGAAAGGTACCGGCACTACAAGAATGTCCTTGCCGGATGATGGTGAGGTGTTTAATGTGCCTCCAGCCAGTTTTTCCCTGTGTTCATCTCCACCACGACCGGCACATCAAGGTCCAGTGCCGTCTTCATCTTTTCTTCTGTCAGCGGCTTCAACGCTTCCAGTTCATCATTGAGGGCATCGAAAACAAGTTCGTCGTGAACCTGCAGCACCATCTTGCTCTTCATCTTTTTCGCTTCCATCGCCTGATGTATGTTGATCATGGCGATCTTGATCATGTCGGCCGCAGTGCCCTGCACGGGTGCATTGATGGCGTTGCGTTCGGCATAACCCCTTACCACGCTGTTTGAGCTGTTGATGTCGCGCACATACCGCCGCCTGCCGAGCATGGTACGTACATACCCGTGCTGACGCGCAAACTCAATGGTTTTGTCCATGTAATCTTTTATGCCGGGATACTTATGGAAGTACTGGCTGATGATGTCGGCCGCATCCTGCCGCGGGATGCCCAGCCGTTCAGATAAGCCAAAGGCAGAAATGCCATAGATGATGCCGAAGTTCACGGTTTTTGCGTTTCGCCGCATCTCTTTGGTAACATCTTCCAGTGCGATCTCATACACCTTGGCTGCCGTGGCTGCGTGAATGTCAAGGTTGTTACGGAAAGCATCCAGCATGGCCTCATCTTTGCTCAAGGCAGCAATGATGCGCAACTCTATCTGGCCGTAATCTGCAGCAAGAAGGGTGTGGTTATCGTCGCGCGAAACAAAGGCCTGGCGTATCAAGCGCCCTTCTTTTGTTCTGATGGGGATGTTTTGAAGGTTTGGATTGTTTGAGGACAATCGTCCTGTGGCCGCAATGGCCTGGTTGAAAGAGGTGTGTATGCGTCCTGTTTTTTCGGAGATCAGCTTTGGCAGGGCTTCCACGTAGGTGGACCTGAGTTTTGTCAGGGAGCGGTATTCCAGGATTTTTTCCACGATGGGATGCTTGTCTTTCAACTTTGACAGCACATCCTCGCTGGTGCTGTACTGCCTGGTCTTTGTCTTTCTTGCCCTGGTGCTGATCTTGAGCCTGTCGAAGAGGATCTCGCCCAGCTGTTTTGGGGAGCCGATGTTGAAAGTGGTGCCTGCCATTCCGTAGATCTCTTTTTCCACCGCTTCGATACTTTTTGTCAGCACCTTTGAATAATCGTTCAGCGCTTTTTTGTCGATACGAACGCCTGCATTTTCCATGTCCGCAAGGACGGTCACCAACGGGGTTTCTATCTCCTCAAAAATTTTTGTGAGTTCCTGCTCTTTAAGCATGGGTTCAAACACTTTGCGCAGCTGCAGGGTGATGTCGGCATCTTCGCAGGCATAGGGGGTGATCTTTTCCAGGGAGATGCTGCGCATGCTTTTCTGCGCCTTCCCCTTTTTGCCGATGAGATGCTCTATGGGTACCGGGTGGTAATCGAGGTAGGTTTCGGCCAGGATGTCCATGCTGTGGCGCATATCCGGTTGCAAAAGATAATGGGCAAGCATGGTGTCGAACAGTTTGCCTTTTACTTCGATACCGTAGGGTTTCAGCACACCGATATCGAACTTGAGGTTTTGTCCGGTTTTTTCGATACCAGGGTTGGCAAAGGCCTTTTGAAACCTGCCGGCCAGCTTTGCGGCTTTTTTTTGATCATCGGGAAATGGGACATAGAATGCTTCTCCGGGTTTCATGCAGAATGCGATGCCCACCAGCTCCTTGCCGGTGCTTTCGAGGCTGGTGGTTTCGGTGTCAAAACAGAACATCTTCGACTTTTCAAGCTTCACGGCGAGTGTTTTTATTGCTTTATCCCCGGTAAGGGCTTGATAGTCTTTTTCTTTTGACAGATCCTGAAGGCGTTTTGCAGCTTCTTCCGCAGGATCGGCAAAGGCGTTGATGTTGTCGAACAAGCCCATTTGACCGCTTCTCCGGACGGCTTTTTTGCCGGTCTCCTCCGGGATGATATCGGTATCGGTAAACACCCTCTTGGCAAAGGTTTTAAACTCCAGCTCTTCAAACAGCGGGATCAGTTTGTCCGGGTCGGGCTCCTTGCGTTTGAACGAATCTATGCTCTCCTCGATGGGGACGTCGAGCATGATGGTGGCCAGGCTTTTTGACAGCAGCGCCTGCTGTTTGTGTTCCCTGAGGCTTTCCCTGCTCCGGTTCTCTTTTACCTGGTCCAGTTTGTTCAAAAGGTTCTCCATGGATCCAAACTCCCTGATGAGGCTTTTGGCCTTTTTTTCGCCGATGCCCGGCACGCCGGGGATATTGTCAGACGAATCGCCCCATAGTCCCAGGATGTCAATAAGCTGCTCGGGCCATTCAATACCAAAACGATCACAAACTTCCTTTACACCCCAGATCTCTTCTTCATTGCCTCTTTGCGCAGGTTTAAGCATAAAGATATTATCAGACACCAGCTGTCCGAAATCTTTGTCGGAGGTCATCATGTACACCATATAACCTTCTTTTTCGGCCTTTTTTGCCAGGGTGCCGATGATGTCGTCGGCTTCGTACCCTTCCATGATCAGAAGGGGGATGCGGAACCCTTCCAGGAGTTGTTGGATATAAGGTAAAGAGGAGACAATATCTTCGGGCATGTCTTCCCTGTTGGCCTTGTAGTCGGCAAATTCTGTCTTGCGGAGGGTGGGTGCGATGGAATCGAAAGCGACGGCGATATGTGTGGGGTCTTCCTTTTTCAACACTTCGGTAAGGGTGTTGGCAAAGCCCAGGATGGCGGATGTGTTTTGCCCTTTGGAGTTGATGCGCGGGTTTCTGTTGAGTGCATAATAGGCCCGGTAAATGAGGGCCATGGCATCGAGCAGCAGGAGTTTCTTTTGTTTGGACATATGTGGATGGTTTTCCACAAAGATAGGCATTTATGCAGGCTTTGCTGATTTTTGGTTATAGGACTGTGGGGGGTAAACAAAAAAAAGGGGGGGGCGGGTCATCCAGTGGTGAGAAAAAAAACAAAGCCCGGCCTTGAGTGGGGCGGGCTTCATCCATTAACCAAAACAACATGAAAAATAACCAAAGCAGGTTATTCAACGAAACCAATTCATGAAAGAACTTGCAAAATCCATGCCAAAAACTTAAAAATACCAGCGGTATGCCAGGTTGATGTTTCTTCCCGGCATGGAGATGTTCCTGTCTTCGATACGTGAAAGGTGGTCCTTGTATGCTTTGTCGAGCAGGTTGTCTGCCCGGAGAATCACCACATGTCGTCCGGAGAGGTTCAGCCGGTAACCGGCCTGGGCACCAAGCAGTGTATACCCGTCGGTGACCGCTTCTTCCGGGGCTACACGGTCTTGTGTCGATACCATTTGCACCTTGCCTCCTATCCAGACGGGGCCGAAATCGTATTCGACGTTGGCCATGAGGCGGAAAGGCGGGATAAAGGGGAGGTGATCATCTCCGTTGCCTTGTCTTTTCCCGTTCACGTAGTCAGCACCCAGTCCCAGAGAGAATTGCTCGGTAGGCATGAATTGAAAGCTGAGCTCCCCGCCAACGAGCTTGGCCTCGTCCCCCTCATATTGAAAGATGGGATAGCCGGAGAGATCATCAATATTGCCGGTTGGTTGAAATATGATAAAGTTGAAAAAGTGGTTCACATAGCCGGCAACTTCAAAACGGAACCGTTCGCCACGGTAGTTGACGAACAGGTCAACGCCTTGTCCGATTTCATCTTTCAGGTCAGGGTTCCCGTCTTCGTATACGCCGGCGCCAAGGTGCGGTCCGTCGGCAAACAGCTCTTCGATTGCCGGGTTGCGGTGTGAGCGGGCAAACTGTCCGCCTATTTCCCAGCCCTCGCCGGGCCTGTAATTCAGGCCAATGGATCCTGAATAGTTGAAGGCATGTCTGGAAACGTTGATATCGGGGAACAGGTCATTGGGGATGGTGGATGTGTTCTGAAAATCAAGCCTGATGCCGCCCTGCAGCCTGAACCGGTTGGTCAGCGGGACTTCCTGGAAGGTGAACACGGCCATGGATATCCTGCGCTCGCCGGGGGTAAAGGCTTCATCGCCACCTATATCCATATGGTGCGCATACAGGTTGAACCCGAAAGCCCCCCTGTCGAGTGTGCCAATGGGATGATGCTGCAGCGTCAGGGTTGAGCTGAAGGTATATTTTTCGTATTCCAGCTCCACATCCTCATCCCATAAGCCATCTTCTTCGAGTTCCTTTTCTATTTCCTGCTGAAACATACGAGACGCATGAAACCTGAGTTGTGCCCTGTCGAACAGTCCTTCTCTCTGGCGGAACAGGTTCCCCTGCATGTTCTGGCGTTGCATCCGGATCTCCACCCTTTCATCGTCATCCAGCGATTCAGGTATCTCAAAACTTTGTCCGGTAAAACCGGCGCTGAAACCTCCGCCAAGGTTGTCGTTCAGGAAGCCTATTCCCACGGAACCATCATAATTTTGCATGGAGGTGCCGGTGATCAATCCTTCGGGTGTGTTGATATCTCCCGACTGCCGGAAGGAGAAACGAGCCGTGGCGGCCCTGTTTTCGTTTCCGTAGGTAAATCTGCCAAAGCCGGCGCCCATGTCATTGACGGTGGCTCCTTGTGCTGACAGGACACCTGAGCTCCCCATGTCCCAGTCTTCGGGGATGTCGGTGGTGATGAGGTTGATCACACCGCCGAGGGCACTGGAGCCGTACAAGAGGCTTGCCGGGCCCCTGACTACTTCAACGCGGCTTGCTGCCAACGGATCGAGTGAGATGCTGTGGTCGGCCGATGTTTCTGAAACATCGCCCATGCGCTCGCCGTTTTGCAGAACCAGGATGCGGTCTCCGTCGAGTCCCCGGATGACGGGGCGTGAAGGTGCTGAACCGAAAGAGCGCATGGTTACCCCGGGCTCAGAACCAAGCATCTCGCCAAACGAAGCCTCGCTTCGTCGCTGCAGGTCCTCTCCGATGAAAGCCTGGTCAGGCTGATAGCGAAACCCGCTACGGGTGGGAGAGGACGTGAATACAACCTCTGCCAGGTCAATGGCTGTGGAGCGGATCTCAACATCCACTTCTATGCTTTTGTCGGCCTCCGCGAAAAAAGTTTTATACGCTGTCTCGTAACCCATCCCTTGCACGATCAGGCGGTGTTCGCCTTCAGGAAGGTTGGTCAGGAGATAGTGGCCGGAAGCGTCGGTGATGGTGCCGATCCGTGTGCCTTCAACAAGGATGTTGATAAAGGGGATGTGTTCACCCGTCTCAGCGTCAATAACGTGCCCGAAGACATTGGCGTCGGTGGCCGGCCGCGGTTGCTCTGCCGCGGAAAGAAATAGCGGGCTGTATAAAAGAAAAAGGAATATTGGCAAAAACAGTTTATTCATTTCAGTACATGTATTATAATTTAAAAAGCATTGATGTGTTTGAAAGCCGGCCGTTAAAAGATGACTGTTGGCATGCATCACAAAGAGTCGTGGGTTGAAGCTACGAACACCTTTTGCAACCCAACAGGGCCCGGCATGTTTAATACAGCATAAAGGGAGGCGCACGCGAGGGGTTTGACCCGGCATGATCCCTGCCGGGAAATATCGGCAAAGGCAGGGGTGTTGTTTTGTTTTTGCGGAACCAGATGGTGCCGATCAGAAGAAGCATCAGCACGATAAGGCCAAGAGCTTGTGTCAGCTGTGCCAGCACAAGGTATTCAAGATCGCTGTGTTCGTGATCCTGGGCCGGTGTATCGGGGATCATGTTGTTGGTGAAGGGGTGTGCATGTTCGACGATGATGCCGTCAGCGGTGATGTGGTAGTGCCAGTTTGCCGATTGGTTATAATAAAGAAGCATGATCGCCGGGATGGCGATGTATATCCAGAAGGGATGCCGTTGCTTCTTTGTCATTGGGTGGTGATTGTGGCGGCGAAATTACGGAATTTCTACACAATCAACAATGCCCGGGGGCCTTATGTTTGAATTTTTTTCATTCGAAATTACACACAGACACATGAAAAACGTCTCAAGGTCTTTCACCCGGTCGTCGCTTGTTTATTAATGTTTATCATTTGTCAAAAGGTCAAAGAGGTTTAAGGGTTTAAAAGTTTATGGGTTTAAGGGTTTAAAAGTTTATGGGTTTAAGCCTGCATAATTCTAGTCCTGAAACCAACAGGACTGCTTGCCGAGAATTTGCTATCGGTAAAAAAACGTGCTTTGAATATTAAAAAGGATATACATTTGCACATGTATAGCTGTGTTTATTGCCTGTTCAAATAAAACACAAACAGATAAAGAAGGGTTAAGCGGCTTCAGCGAGGATGATTGTCGATATCCAATGGGTGAGGCTCAATCTTAGAAAAAAAACACGTCCTGAACAGATAATCTAAAGCAGGATCAGTAGTTCTATAATTGCATCCAAAATAACAGCAGAATTAACGTAAACATAAACAAAATGAAAAGAAATCGTTTTTTTGTAATGATGTCATTTTTATTGGCAACAAACGTGGTTTTTGCACAAACCACAGAGACCGAAGAGGTTCTGCGGGAAGTGGCAGAAGGTGTGTCCGATGGCTGGCAAACCGGCGGGCTGTTCTCCGTGGGCTTCAACCAGGTGTCGCTGACCAACTGGGCTGCGGGCGGGCAAAGCTCCATGTCCGGTAACGCGCTATTTAACCTGTTTGCTGATTACCGAAAAGAGTCGGTTGTCTGGAACAACTCGCTGGACCTTGGCTATGGGTTGATCAGGCAGGGCGATGAAGGCGTGATCAAAACCGACGATAAGGTTGACCTGCTCTCCAAAGCCGGACTGAAAGCATCCGAATCCTGGTACTATGCAGGGCTTGTCAATTTTAAGACGCAGATGACTGCCGGATACGACTATCCCAACGACAGCATCGAAATATCCAGGTTTTTGGCGCCAGGTTATTTCCTGGCTTCCATCGGTATGGATTATCAACCAGAAGGTAGTTTCAGCCTGTTTCTGGCTCCCCTGACCGGAAAAATTACCCTCGTCAATGACCAGACCCTGGCCGACGCCGGCGCTTTTGGTGTTGATCCCGGCAAGAAGTCACGCAGTGAGTTTGGGGGATATATCCGGGCATTTTATAAAAGGGATATCACCGAAAACATCGCCTTTCAAACCAAGGCCGACTTCTTCTCAAATTACCTGGACAATCCCAAGGAGATTGACGTCAACTGGGAAACCCTGCTGCTGATGAAAGTCGGACGGTATTTAACCGTTAGTTTTGCAACCCACCTTATCTATGATGCCGACATACTTTTTGACACCTCAGATGACGGCATCGGTGACTCCTCCAAAGTACAGTTCAAACACTTGCTGGGCGTGGGATTGTCATACAGCTTTTAAGCCAACATGGTTTGCCGGCCAGGATAAGTGCACGATACCAAGTAAGTTTTATAATAAGGGCAAATAAAGCCAAATTATTTTGCTTCTTTCAAATACCTGAACAACTCATTATCGGTGGTCATGATCACGGTTGTTTGTTCGTCCAAAGATTTTTCGAGTGATTCCATTGCCCTGAGGAAGTTATAGAGTTCCCTGGAGGGATTGTTCCTGTTGTAAGCAGAGGCATAGATCTCTGTAGCCCGCGCATCGGCGCGGCCGCGGATCATTTCAGATTCCCTGATGGCCTCCGACTGTATTTGTGCCAGGTCGCGCTCTTTGTCGCCTTCAATTTTTCTGGCTTCACCTTCACCCTCTGAGCGGAACTGGTCGGCAATACGGTTTCGCTCGCTGATCATGCGGTCGTACACGCGCTCCCTCACCTCGGTGACGTAATTCATTCGCTTAAAGCGGAAATCGAGTATGACAATGCCGAGGTCGGAAGTGCGTTCGTTGGCTCTTTCGAGCACCTGGGCTTCGATGGCCTCACGGCCAACGGTGATTTCTTCCAGGTGTTCCAGCTCCTCGAGATAGTCTTCATACACTTCTGGTGTCCGGTTGGTGGAGCGCACCAGGTCGAGCAGCAAGTAGCTCGCTACGGCGTTACGGGTTTCGCCGTCGAGGATGTCATCCAGGCGCGACTGCCCGGAGCGTTCGTCGCGCAGGCGGATGAAGAACTGCAGCGGATCAACGATCTGCCACCGTGCATAGGTGTCAACATGCATAAACCGCTTGTCCTGGGTGGGCACCTGGTTGGGGTCGCCATCCCACTTCAGGTAGCGCTTGTCGAAGTATTGAATTTTGTGGATGAAGGGGGCTTTGAACTGTAAGCCTGGCTCAGTACGTGGCCCGCCTACCGGCTTTCCAAACTGGGTTACGATGGCCTGCTGGGTTTCATCCAGGATGAACATGCTGCTTAAGGCCACGATGATCACGACAGCAGCGGCAATTAATATGGCGATGGATTTTTTGTTTTTCATAGGTATATGTTTAGGTTGTCCGTAGAGACAAGGCATGCCTTGTCTCTACAATGGATGGTTTGTGATTATTGATTTATGGATTGTTTGATGCCGTCGATATTCAACAATGGCAGCACATTCGTGCCGTCTTCATCCACGATCACCTTGTTGCCGAGCTTGGGCAGGATGCGTTCCATGGTTTCGAAGTAGATCCGTTTTTTGGTTACTTCGGGTGCCCTGATGTATTCGGTGTAAAATGAATTAAAGCGATCGGCCTCACCAGTGGCGATGTTAACGCGGTTCAATGCATAGGCTTCTGCCAGTTGTATGGTTTCCTGGGCTTCACCGCGGGCGCGGGGTATTACTCGATTGTATTCCGATTCGGCCCGGTTGATGAGCGTTTCACGCTCCTGCTGGGCTTCATTCACGGCGTTGAAGGAAGGCTTCACCGGGTCGGGCGGATTCACGTCCTGCAGCACCACCTGGTCGATGCGGATGCCATTCTCATATTCGTCACACATACGTTGCAGCAGCACCTCAACGCTGGAAGCCACTTCCTGGCGGCCCACGGTGAGCACTTCGTTCACGGTGCGGTCGCCCACGATCTTGCGCATGGCGGCCTCCGACATGTCGTGCAGGGCATCTTCAGCATCCCTTACCTTGAATAGGTAATTAAAAGAATTCACGATCCGGTACTGGATCACCCATTCTACATCGGCCAGGTTCAGGTCGCCGGTGAGCATCAGCGATTCAATGCGGTAGGCGTCCTTAGCGTAGCGGCTTCGCGTACCTGCTTCCACGGTGCGGAAGCCAAACTCCTGCTTCAGCTGCCGCTGCACGGGGATCTTGTACATCCTTTCAAACCCGAAGGGGGCAATGAAGTTCAGCCCGGGGTCGAGGGTTCGGTTATATTTTCCTAAGAAAAGCACTACGCCTTCCTCTTCCGGAGCGATGGTTTTTACCGAGGTGATCAGGACAATGAAGACGACCAGCCCGATGAGAATCTTCTTGATGTTTCTTTTCAGCCACTCTATGTTGCGGCGGAACTGGATTTCTTGTTCGTTCATTTTTTTTGGCATTAATGGTTGTTAATTGTCATGAAGGTACGCTTATTTCTGGATAAAAAAAAGAGGCCACAATAATTTTTGTGACGCTCTTACTGGGGAAGCTGAACGAGTTGATGATCAGTATCTTCCGCCGCCGAAACCACCCCCCCGGGGTCTTTCTTTTCTTTCTTCTGCTTCATTTACAGCGATCGTACGTCCCATGACCTCTGTATCGTGCAATGCCTCAATGGCTTTTTGGGCCGCATCGTTGTCAGGCATCTCTACAAATCCAAAACCTTTGCTTCGGTTACTGTACTTATCGGTGATGATCCTGGCCGAGGTTACCTCACCATACTCCTCAAACAACTCTTTTAACTCTTCTTCCTTCAGCTTGAACGGAAGACTTCCACAAAAAATGTTCATTTTCAAATGTTTATTGTACATAAATTAATTCGCTGCAAAGGTAATCTAAATAGTCATCCGAAAAACAATATCGTAATGATTTTCAAAAACTTATTGTTGGCAAAGGATGCTTTGCTCAATTTACACATGCATTAGCGTGTTTTTAATGATTTTAACGCTGAGCGCAGAACTGAATATTCAGGAGATCGCTTTTCTTTGTTTTACAAACTGAAGGTATTCCTTTTTATCCATGATCTCTTTCAGGGCTTCTGCCACTTTCCAGACTTCCTCGAAGGTGTTGTATAGTGCCACCGGGGCGACGCGAATGGTATCCGGTGCCCGGAAGTCGGGGATGATGCCGCGTGCTTTGAGTGCTTCGTTGATCCGGAGGGCTTCGGTGGGGTGAGCCAGGGCGATATGACCGCCGCGGCGGTGGCTTTCGGGGGGGGTGGTGATGGAGAACCCAGAGGCCGGGTCTTGCAGCATGTCGTTGACCAGCTCAATGAAGAATGATGTCAGTTGCAGCGATTTCTCCCGTATGGCTTCGATGCCTGCCTCCCGGATGACCTTTAAGGAACCCTCCATCGTGGAGGCGCCCAGGATACCCGGTGAAGATATCTGCCATCCGCCGGCGCTTCGGGCATGTTCAAAGTCGGGCAGCATGTCGAACTGTTTTTCTTTTACATAACCAAACCATCCGGGTGTCATGGGTTCTTTGTCAAAATGTTTTTTGTTGATGTACAAAAACGCCGTACATCCCGGGCCGCCGTTGAGGTATTTATAGCTGCAAAAGGTGGCAAAGTCAACCCCCCATTGGCTGAACCGGTGCGGCACCGCACCTGCCGAGTGGCTGCAGTCGAAACCAATGGGGATGCCACGGGCGTTTGCCTCTTTGCACAGATACTCCATGTCAAGAAGTTGTCCGCTGGCATACAACACGGAAGGCAACCATGCCAGGGCCACTTCGTCTGTCATCATGGAGACGATGGTGCGTTCATCGAGGGTTTTGCCGTCTGTGCCTGGGGCAAGTAACAACTTCTTGTCCGGATCCAGCCCCTTTTGCCTGATCTGTCCTTTCAGGGCATAGATGTCGGAGGGGAAGTTCAGCTCGTCGGCCAGTATTTTTGTGCGTCGGCCCTGTGGCTGGTAGAAGGTGCTGATCAGTGCGTGGATGTTGACGGTGGTCGTACCTGTGAAGATCAGTTCAGCTGGTTCTGCCCCCACCAGTTCCGAAGCCGCCGCCCCGGTCTCTTCCGCAAAGTAGAACCAGGGACGCTCTGCCTGCAGCCACCCTTTGATCCCAAGGTTTTTCCACTCTTCCAACACCCTCATGAGTGACGCCTCCGCATCTTTGCTCAGCAGGCCGAGGGAGTTCCCATCCACATAGATGGTGTTTTCAGGGATATAAAAACGATCGCGGTAGCCGGCCAGGGGATCGGAGCGGTCCAGGTCAAGGGCTTGTTTGTATCTGGTGGCCATGATTACGCTTTTTGGTATTAATCGTTCGGGAGCAGTGCCAAAAAACATTATCCTGCAGGTTGTACAGCATTAACCGTTGATATTCCGGCACACAGGTCAAGCCCTGTGTCTATTGGCACCCTTTGCACAACGATCCATTTAACCTTACATTGCTGATTCGAACTGGCGCAGGAAGCGCAGGTCGTTCTCAAAGAACATCCGCAGGTCTTTGATGTGGTATATGATCATGGCGATGCGTTCGATGCCCATGCCGAATGCATATCCTGTATATTGTTTGCTGTCGATCCCGCAGTTTTCGAGTACATTGGGGTCCACCATGCCACAGCCCATGATCTCTATCCATCCGCTGTATTTACAAATGCTGCAGCCCTTGCTGTCACAGAGGCTGCACGACACATCCATTTCAGCTGACGGTTCTGTGAAGGGGAAAAAGGAAGGGCGCAGTCGTATCTGTGTTTTCTCTCCAAACATCTCACGGGCAAAATAAAGAAGGCATTGTTTCATGTCGGCAAATGAAACATCTTGATCAATATACAGCCCTTCAACCTGGTGAAAGATGCAGTGTGCCCTGGCTGAGATGGCTTCGTTGCGGAACACCCTTCCCGGCGAGATGGTGCGGATCGGCGGTTGCTGGGTTTCCATCACCCTGACCTGCACCGAAGAGGTGTGGGTGCGCAGGGCAATGTCGGGGTCCTTTTCCACAAAAAAGGTGTCCTGCATGTCGCGGGCCGGATGATCTTCCGGGAAGTTCAATGCGCTGAAGTTATGCCAGTCATCTTCAATCTCCGGCCCTTCAGATATCACAAAACCGATCTTTTCAAAGATGTTGTTGATACGGTTGCGGATTACCGACAACGGATGTCTGCTTCCAATGGGACTGAAGTTTGCAGGCATGGTCAAATCGGGTCTTTTTTTGCCCGGTTGACGGCTGGATGCCTCTGTTTCGAGCCTTGTCTTGATGGTGTTCACTTTTTCTGTGGCAGCCTGTTTAAGCTGGTTCAGCTGCTGCCCGACCGCTTTGCGATCGGCGGGGGGCACAGATTTAAACTCCTGAAAAAGTGCAGGGATAGCACCCTTTTTCGACAACATCCTGACGCGAAAAACCTCAGCCTCCTCCATGGTCTTCGCCTCGAAAGCCTTTACCTCTTCCAGAAGGGTGTTGATTTTGTCAATCATAATGTATAAAGCTTCGCTGGTGAATTGCCGGGATTTAACTGACGATATGTTTTTTGCGGGACAAGCCCTGTTTTGTCATTTTATCTGTTTGTATCCTGGTGGACAGTCCGTGACTGTCTGTACAGGGGGCTCTTTATGAAACACATTTGGCCGCCGGAGCCCGGCTCTTGTTCAGGGACGGCAATGGTTGAGTTGTTTTTGATCTTTAATCCAGTATTTCTATGCTGAGGATGGCCACATCCTCTTTCGGGCGGTCCCTGTCGCCGGTTTCCATGGCTGCGATACGATCAACCACTTCAATCCCTTCAATTACCTGTCCGAAAACGGTGTAGGCATCATCAAGGTGGGGTGTGCCGCCAACGGTTGTATATTTTTCCCTTTGTTCATCCGTAAAAGGTGTTTCTTTGCCTTGCTCCATCTGGTCAAGGTCTCTTTCGCTCCATACGCGTCCCTGTACGATATAGAACTGTGAGCCGGAAGAACGCCTTTCCGGATTCACCTGGTCACCTTGCCGTGCAGCTGCCAGTGCACCTTTTTGGTGAAAGAGTCCGGGAGTGATCTCGGCAGGGATGGTATACCCGGGGCCCCCTGATCCGAGCGGCTCACCGGGAACGGCATCCCTGCTCATGGGATCACCGGCCTGTATCATGAAGCCGCTGATGACGCGGTGAAACAAAAGGCCCTCATAAAAGCCCCCCCTGGCCAACTCCAGGAAGTTGTCGCGGTGCAGGGGCGTTTCATTATACAGGGCAACGGTAATGTTGCCTTTGACAGTCGTGATCAAAACATGGGTGCGGTCCCCATGATCGTTACTCTGCTGTTGATTCATGCTGCTGGCGTTTTGTATGGATCCGGTCAACAGACACAGTCCGAAAAACAATATGGAAAACAAGAAGGTGCTGTGTGTGGTTTTCATTGGTGCTGTCTTTGTGTTGTGAAGCCCCAAAGTTACACAATATGGTTGTATCTGATAGCGGCCGACAGTAATTTTATTCATACTGGCTGTTTGGAAATGGTTTGAAGGTAGCCGGATCCCTGAATGGGATGGAGCCCCCCGGCTGTGGCTTCTGGGGTTGGGGTTATGCTTAAGAGGACGTTTGTTTCAGTTAAACGACGGGTTGTTCCAGGAGAGGGGTATCAGCAGATGAAAGCGGCCCCCGGGATTGTTTTGCAGGCGTCTCTCATAGTTCCCTTCCACCGTAAGGCCCATTTTTTTATAGTGGTCGACGGAGGCAAAATTGCGAACAGGGGCGGTGATCTCTACCCTGAATACATCGTGGTGCCTGGTCCTGATCTCTCCAAAAAGCCAGCTCACGAGCTCTGTCTCCCTGTCTGCCGCCATGCTGTCCATCCTGGAAAAAAAAGCAAACTCCTTGAGCTGACTGCTTTCCGCATCATGTTTGTCGGTGGTGTTGTAGGCATGTATTTCACCGATGAGCTCCAGCTCTTTCATGCTGTTTTCCACGACGAGCATATTGCCCTTGTGAATTGCCTTATCAACAAACTCTTCCAGGAACCCTGAAGGTACCAGTGAAGGGTTCGACAATTGTTTCTCGCGGGCGATGCTTTCCCTGACCAGCGTGTAGATATTTTCTTTGTCGGTGACTTTTGCCGAGCGTATATTATAATGACTATCCATCTTATTTTTTTTATCATGTTCGAAACGATCTTGCGGATCATTAAGAACTGAAACAGTTGTTTAAAAATATGGTTATCAGCAGTTTATTGCCAGCGCAAAGATGCAAAAACTATTTGAATAGGTAATCATTTCATGTTTATATTGTGAATTTGTTATTGTTTGCCAAAGCTTCCGGCATATTCACTCCATGTTTGTTGGCAAAGAGCTCCCTCAAATGCCCTTAACTTGCTGTCGCAACGGTTGGTGTTTATTCCTCTTTAACCGCTTCCGCGGGATGCAACCGTATGGCCTTTAACGCCGGGTAAACAGCTGTGATCAGTGCGGTGGCGACCACCATCAGCATGAGCATCAAAATAAAAGAGGGTTCAATGGTGGGGTACACAAACGAAGGAAACCCAAACTCGTTCAAAGAGTCACCCCCAACAGCGGCAAGGTCGAGGCCTCTGCTACCCAATATGCTCAGGGTAAACAGGCTTGCAAGTAACCCCCCGGCAGCTCCCAATAAAGACAAGATACTTGTTTCAAGCATGATCATGGAGAAAACCCTTTTTTTGTTCATCCCGATGGCCATAAGTACCCCCAGCTCACGGATACGCTCAAACACCGCCATGAGCATGGTATTGACCAGTCCGAAAGCCAGGGCAAAAAGGATAATGGCCAGGATGATCATCATCATCAGATTTGCCATCCCCTGCATATAATAAAGATCAGGGGCGATCTCATCCCAGCTGCGCACAGTAAGCCCGGGAAAAGCCTCCGCATAGCGCTCCCTGACAGGATTGATCTGTTCAATATCCATTGCCAGCAAAGCAACCTCGTTGACCACCACCTCGCTGTCAATGTAATGACCCAATTCCGAACGCAACGCATAAATATGGGATTCATCAAATTGTTTGTTTGCCGTTTGAAAGATGCCGGCCACCCGGAAGGCGGCCGATACCAGGTCTCCTTCTGTGTCCTGAAAGGTAAGTACCAGGCGTGAGCCGACCTGAAGTTTCGACTTTTCTGCCAGTTGCTTTCCTACCAGCACAGGGTTGCGAAGCGCATCAGAAAAGTAACTCCCGTCTGTGAGGTTATCGTTAATCCGGGTAGTGCTGGCTTCATGTTCAGGTTCAACGCCAATAATATGGACCCCCCCGGTAAGATGGGCTGAGGAAAACATGCCGTTCAGGGTGGTTCGCATCGAATAGGTTTTTATGGCACGATCGTTATCTATGTATTCCTGTAAAGCCTTCCAGTCTTCCACCCTGTGTTCCACAACATGGTCCCTGAGATAATCGGGATGATGGATCTGCAGGTGGCTGATGTGCTGTTCGATGCTTGTTTGAAAACGTTGCTCAAGGAGACCAAATACCAGGGAGGCTGCGCTGATGCCTCCCCATAAGCCTGCGGTAATGGCTGCAACCATCACAAGGCTTCTTTTGGGGTTGCGCCAGATGTTTCTCCACGATATTTTCAGCATCATGTTCATCGGTGTGCGATATTTTTATTTTTGACGGGCTTTGACCATATCTAAGCGAAAAACACTATATACGGGATACATGCCGATAATGATGCTGATGATCAGAACCACCATTGCTTGTGAAACAAACACTACCGGGTCTGGCGAGAGGGGGAGGATGGGCTCAAAGCCATAGCCTGTCATGGCATCGGCAAAGTCACCGCTCAGCTGGACAGGATGGTGGTAAAAATACACAACAAAGGGGATGGCCACCAGGATGCCTGCAAATGCTCCTGTCAGTGAAATAATGATGGCTTCAATAAAACATATGATAGCAAGCTGTGCACGTTTCATGCCGAGAGCCATCAGCATGGCAAACTCTTTTTTGCGTTCGAGCAGCATGGTCAGCATCGTTCCGAACAAACCAAAGGCAATCACAATATACAATATGGCGAGCAGTACCATGGTGCCGGCAATATCGAACTGCATCAGGGCGAGCAGGTCTTCCAGCATCTCCTCATAGGTGAGTATCCTGTACCATTCCGTGTCGATCCGTTCGCTGATATCTCCGGCCAGCTGCCGGGTATGTTGCGGGTTCTCCGGCATGATCACCAGGGAGGTCAGCCTGTCTTGTGCATTATAAAACCATTGTGCTTCCGGCAGGGCCATGTAAATGGTGCTGTTGTTCATCTCGGGGATATGGAGGTCCACGATCCCTTTGATACGGTAAAGGCCTGCTGCAGAAACGCCCTGATACCCCTGGCTGATAAGCACCAGCGTATCGCCTGTGACCACCTTCAGGACTTCCGCCAGCCCTTGCGCCACCACGATATCCTTGTCGTTGTCTTCAATGAAGCTGCCGGCGGTTATCCTGTCTGAGACGTCGTTCAGCCTGGCCTCAGCTGCAGAGTCGATACCCATCAGCATGGCACTCCTGGTGATCCTGTCGGAGGCAACCAGTACAAAATGATTTATGCGGGGAACAGAAAAATCTATCCGGTCATCAAGCTCTTCCAGGATACCGTTGATGTGTTCATCAACAAGCATGCTATGGTCCATCGAAGGTTCATCTTCAAAAAGCACATCCTGAATCTGGATATACCCGGTGCTGTACCGCACCATGTTGTCTATCATCCTTTCGTAAGAACCTTTTTCCATGGAGTAGAAAAAGATGGCCAGCAAGACCGCAAAAAGCACGGAGCTCATGGTGATGAGCGAGCGTCTGCGGTTCCGCCAGAGGTTGCGCCAGGCCATCTTGATGATAAGGTTCATGGTTTTTAAGGTCTGAAGTGTCGAAATGTCAGAATGAATACTGTAGTGAAACAAACCAGGCGGAGCCGGCTTCTTCAAAGATGGTTTCTTTACCCCCTGCAAACACCTGTGCAACAAACTCCATGTCCAGGTCGGTCATGACCGAATACCCAAACCGTGGCATCAGGAAGGCTGCTTCGATGTCGGGTAATGCCATGACGGCAATCCCCCCGCTGATCACCGGTGAAAAGGAGCGGTCTGCACTCAGGGTGATCGCGTATTCGGAGAACATGATGTTGTCGGGTTGAAGAGGTTCTGTGATCAGTACTGCCCGGTCAGGATATCTTCCGTATCCGCCATTATAGAGAAACTCAAGAATGGTGAAGGTGCCTTTGGGAAACATATAGTCGAGGCCGATGGCTGCAACCATGTTGCCCCTGTCGACATCGTCCTGTTTTTCAAGGTCATAGAACCAGGTTGCTTCACCCTTGAACCCGGCCCCCCCAATATTGCCGGCCCAGCCACCTCCCAGCGCGAGGCGGTCCCTGAAATAGCCGGATATGGCTTGTATATCGTATCCTTGCCAGTTGTGGGCATATTTGATGGCGGCAACCATGTCGCGGTTGTTCCTTGCCGGACTTACGGCAAGCTCAATGCTTGACAATCCGTTCAGATAGTGTTGTACCCTTATGGCATCAGACCCCGGCCTTTCTGTGTAATCAAAATCAAAGAATGAATAAGTGTTGAATAGGTCGTTGGGATTGGATACCAGTGTTATGCCCCAGTTTATGCGTTGCCGTCCGGCCCTGACACGCCAGCTGTCGGCACGCCAGCTCAAATACAAACGGTCAATCTCAGAATGTCCGATCCAGCGATCACCTGACAGCCACACCCACGACATATCCACCAGGCCATCATCCTGTCCAATGATATCCTTAATATCAGGAAATTCTGCGTACATCTTGTTATAGAGCACCCTGTTCCTCCCTTCTATCATAAGGTCGGTGCTTCCTGAAATATCCCATCTGAAGTTCAGGCGGTTATGCAACCAGCCGTTGCCGGCAGGGTCGGAAAAATCATTGTCCAGTTGCACACCGGGCATCGCTTTCACATATCCCCGCAAGCGAAAAGGCGACAGGTCGCCCTGGGCCCTTGCACTCCCCACCGCAAACAATACGATAAGCAACCCCGGAACCAGGCTGTACGTACTCAAAACATTTTTCACTTTTCTCTTTCCGTTTTTCGTTTTCTTCGGTCAGTTTCTCTCAAAATGTTCGTCTTTGTCAACGGCGCCATCCACCAGGGTGATCACCCGGCGCGCCCTGTCGATCACGCGCTGGTCGTGGGTGGAGAAGATCAGGGTGATGTTTTCTTCCCTGTTCAGCCTTGCCATGATGTCCAGCAGGTTAAACGCCGATTCGGTGTCGAGATTGGCGGTGGGCTCGTCGGCAAGCACGAAGTTGGGTTTGGATGCCAGTGCCCTGGCCACGGCCACGCGCTGTTGCTGTCCGCCCGACAGTTGTGACGGCCGGATATCCAGCTTATCGCTCAGACCCACCTGTTCCAGCATCTCCTTGGCCCGTTTCTCCATCTCTCTCTTCGACTGCTTTTGCAGCAGCATGATGAAAGACACGTTTTCCATGGCGGTAAGCACCGGGATCAGGTTGTAGGCCTGAAAAACGAAGCCGATATGCCTGAGGCGGAAGTCGAACAACTGACTTTCTTTCATGGTGGCAATATCCACATTGTCAATCACCACGTGACCCTCAGTGGGTTTGTCCAGCCCACCAATCACATTTAAAAAGGTTGTCTTTCCGCTGCCCGAAGGACCCACAATGGCGGTAAACTCCCCTTCTTTGAATTCGAGGGTCACATTTTTCAATGCATGCACCGGTACCGCCGTGTTGGTGTAGGTTTTTGACAACCCGTTGGTTTTGATTACAGTTTTCATGTTTTTGTGTTTAGGTTTCACAGGTCAAGCCCTGTGATTACTATGTTTCATCGTTCTTTCGTTACATCGTTCCGTCGTTCCATTGCTCCTTCGTTCCCTCGCTCCATCGTCACTCTTCCCTCACCGCTTCGGCCGGCGCCAGGCGAATGGCTTTCCATGCGGGGTAGATCGAAGCCAGGATGGCGAACACCACCACCAAAGCCCCTATTTGCAAATAGAAGGGGAGATCTACTCTGGGGTACAGTACTGAAGCAAATCCAAAATCTTCCAGACCTTCCGCACCGGGTATATGCACTCCATGTACGTTCAGGATCCGGATCATCACGTAGGACAGGATCAACCCGATCAATCCCCCGATGATGGAGATCATGGTGGTTTCCATCACGACCATGGAGAACACCTTGAAACGTTTCATGCCAATGGCGAGGAGTACTCCCAGTTCCCTGACCCTTTCGAGGATAGACATCAGAATGGTGTTGAGCAGTCCGAACGACACCCCAAGGATGATGATGCCCACCAGCCATATCAACAGTTGATCAAGCACTTCCAGTGCGTAGTGAAGTGTTGGGTCCAGATCGGCCCAATGCCTGACTTTTAGGTTGGGGTAAGCATCCTGAAGCTCCCGGGCCGCTTCCCGGTATTCGTCCACATCATCAAGAAGAATGGCGATCTCGGTCACTGCTTCAGGATCTCCGATCAGCTCGTTGATGTCTGTATTTCTTACGTATACTGTTCGCTCTTCAAAGGCAGCGGAGGTGACCGAGTACAAGCCCTCTATGCGGAAAGAGGCGCTGACCATCTCTCCTTCAACACCCTGGAAGGTGAGAACGATCCTGGATCCTTGTTCTGACAGCAACTCTTTCGCCAGTCGCCTACCTGCGATCACCGGGGGCAGCCTCCATTCTTCCGAAAAATAGGTTCCGTCGGTAAGCAGCTCTTGCAGCCGGGTGGTTTCTGCTTCAGCTATGGGGTCAACCCCTTTGATCCTCACTCCGGTGGTCATATTGGCTGATGCGGCCATCCCATCGAATGCCGAACGTGCCGACACAGATTTGACGCCGGGCCTTTGTGCGATGTTGCAGGCTGCCTGCCGGCCATCGGGAATGCGATGAGTGGGTTCAGGATTTGCTATAAATTCCGGATGGTGTATCTGGATGTGCGAGATCATGTTATCAACGGCATCTTCAAACTGTTGTTCTTCGGCCGCGAGCCTTATGGCTGCCGAAAAAACACCCCCCATGATTCCCAAGACCAGGGCCGTGATGATGACAAGGGTGCGGGTCCGGTTTCTCCAAATATTTCTCCACGATATCTTTGCTAATGTCTTCATAATAGTTATTGGATTTTTGATGGCAACACATGCTTTATTTTCTCGCAGCGCTGATCATGTCGAGCCTGAAAACTTTCCTTACGGGATAAAGACCAACAACGAGCGCAATAAAAAAGATGGTGAGAGCCTGATACACGAAAATCCCTGTGTCGATGGAAAAACTCATGTATGGTTCGAGTCCGAAGTCTATCATGGTATCTGCGAGATCATCGGCCAACGGGATAGGGTTCCGGTATAAATAATATACAATCGGGAAGCCTGCAACCACCCCCGTGATCACGCCAATGATGCTGATAAAAACGGTTTCTACCAGGCAAACGCCGGCAAGTTGCGATCTTTTCATGCCAATGGAAAGCAGGATTCCAAATTCCCTCAGGCGTTCGTGCATCATGGTAATGATGGTTCCGAATATTCCGAATCCGGCCACGATGTAGAGCACCCATGCAAAAACCCTCACCTGGGCATCGCGTGCTTCGAAAGCCGCCAGCTTGTCAGGCATCAGCTCCTCCCATGTTTTCAATGTGTACCATTCTTGGTCAAGCTCATCCTGTATTTTCAGGACCAATTCGTCAGCTTCTGATTGATCCTTCAGCATAAGGATCAATCTGTTCAGCCTTTCAGGGGCAGCAAAAAAGTTTTGGGCTGTTTGCAGGGGCAGATAGACCAGGGTGTTGTTCATCTCGGGCAGCGGGAACTCAAGGATCCCGCCAACCTTATATTTCCCGGCTGCCGTCATCCCCTGAAAACCCTGTCCCAGCAGTACGATCGTATCTCCTAATGCCAGATCCAGCTGTGTGGCAACGCCTTCGGCAACCACGGCGAAACCATCATCAGCGGTGAACATCCGGCCTTCCGTAAGTCTTGATGAAAGATCATTCATGCGGTCTTCCTTGTCGGGCAACACGCCCATCACATAGACACCGCGACTGCTGATCTCTTTTGAGGCGAGGCAAAACCCCTCTATCCTGGGCACAGTGTATGCAATGAGGTCTTCATATTTTGCGATGCCCCCCCTGACCTCCTCTCCGTAATCCATGGCGTGGTCCATGGTCGGCTCATCGTGGTACAACACATCCTGTATCTGGAGATGTCCGGTGGTATTGCTGATAATTGACCTTGTCATCTGTTGTTTCATGCCGTTCACCATCGACATCAGTCCGATGGCCAGCACCACAGCAAACATGACCGAGCTGGTGGTGATGAATGTCCTTCGTTTTTTTCGCCACAGGTTGCGCCATGCCAGTGTCAGTAACATCTTCATAATATGCTGTTTTTATCTGTTGTGAATCATCACTTATTGGTTGTGTCTCCGTGTGTCTTTAATTATAACGGGTTTATCAAAGTGAAAACAAACTCTTTTTGCGACCTGTTCTTTGCCCGGTGTTTTCAATGGAATCGCAGGCCGAAGGCTCAGGGCTTTCCGTTCCGGTGCCGGGCAGACGACCCTCGGGAACTTATTCGATCTCCGTCAGGTTTTCGATGCTGAAGAACCTTTCCGAGATATCGATCTCAAAATCTGCATTATGGGTGATGATCACGGTTTTTCTGTCGGACTGATCCTCGGGTATTACCTCCATCACAGAGGGTGTAAGCCTTCCACCCATGGTTTTGTATTTCCGCCAGTGGATGGTGTTGACCAGGTCGTCGCGTTCGTCATAATTCTCTGTCCGCACAGGCAGGTAATGTTCTTTGCTCACGTACTGGATCACCTTTTCGTACACCACGGGGTTTTCGGGTGTGGGAATCATTTCGATCACATAACTGGCATGGCCGTCTATTTCTTCTTCCCCCAGCAGGGTGTGGGTGTAGTCGTTGACCAGTGAGCTGGCATTCACCAGGTCGTCGTTGGTAAAGTCGGAGCCCATCCACGACTGTGACATCATGGAGGGGGGCATTTTCACGGTGCGGTCGATGTTTGGCTGGTAGTTCCATATTTCGTTACCTCTTTTGAGGAAAGCTGTTCCTGCGTCGCGGGCGGGTGCGGTGACATAGATCAGGGCATAATCTTCGCCCAGCGACCACGACCGCATGGTTACTTCACGGGTATACCGCGGCCGGACCACCTCCATGCTCATTTCGCTGTAGCTGGCATCACCGCGGATGTTGTTATCCATGCGCCGGATGATCTCACGCGGGTCTTGTGCCCGGGCATCCGAAACGATCCATGCAACAAGCAGTAAAAGCAAAAAAGTCTTTAAGGTTTTTCCATTTTTTTTCATTGTCGTGAGGTTTTTTATGATGCGTATTTTTATTGTGTTCGGTGAAAAAGAACCAGGGCTTCGGTTTATTTATTCCCCGCTGCTTTTCTCCTCTTTCCATTGCCGGATAAATTTGGGATATTCCCTCAACAACCAATCATAGAACGCCACGGTACCGGACAGCCAGTTAAAAACCTGGTCTTTTTTGTTGACTCTCAGGGAGAGACCTTTTTTAAAATGGTCGTTCATGGTTTTCATAATCATTTGCAGGGCTTCACTGCGAAAAACTTTGTTTGTTAAGAGCGACGGGTGACTCCGCGTAAAATACGCGGTTCCGTGAAGCCGGGTTCCTCACAGGTGGTCCCGGGCTGAATCATTGGAGGTTCATTTTGTCACCACCCGGTTCAACTCGGCGGCAAAGAGTCTGCGCCTGGAGAGGAGGTCGCGGCTCTTTTCCATTAGCTCCAGGAGCAGGGACTCGTCTGGAGGGTTTTCGGCCGCGGCGTCCCGGATCTGTCTTTGGGTCTCGCTGATCATTTTTTCGAGTTTTTTCAGCTTGAATCCATACACGGCGTACAGAACCCTGGGTTTCAGGTCCTCTTCTTCACCTGTAACGTAGATTCGGTGGCGATGTTCCCAGTTCTTACTCAGGGTGTGCTGGTTGGCCAGAAGGTCTATGGCCAGCTGCCGGATCAGAGGATCCTCATGTTCGGTAAAAAAAGTGTTTCCGGGCAGGGCTTTCTCTTCCCACTTTTCTGTGTAAGCATCAAAAATGCCCTGACACTGGGCATTGTCGAAAACCAGCTTGTCTGTCAGGATGTCCTGAATGATAAATTCCACCACCATCACCTTCACTTCCTCAATGCGCCTGTCTTCATTTTCCAATTCAAAGACCATTTCATGGCCGGCATAGTGCAGCAGCAGACGGATCAGTTCTTTTTCCTGTGAGTCATTGTTTTCGGCTCCGGCATGCTTCTCCTGTTGATACACATGGTCAGGCCCGGGGGGAGGAGGGGGTTGTTCCTGGACTGTGGTTTGTTTTTGCCGCTGGTGTTTCTGCCGGCGCAACCTGTTCACCTCTGCCACCATCAGCTTTTCTTCTACCTGCATCATTTCACTGCACTTCTGGACATAGATGGTGCGCGCAATGGGTTCCGGTATGAGCGCGATGGTCCGGGCGATCTCTTTGATCAGCTGGGCCTTCTTTATGGGATCGTTCCGGGTTTCGTCCAGCAACAACCCGGTCTTGAGGGAAATAAAGTCTTTTGCCTGTTTTTCTATAAACTCCCGAACCACGGCCGGACGGTTTTTTCGTGCATATGAGTCGGGATCTTCTGCGTCGGGAAACAACACAATACGCACGTTAAGACCCTCTTCCAGGATCATGTCGACACCGCGAAAAGCAGCCTTGACCCCGGCAGGATCACCGTCAAACAATAGGGTCACATTGGATGTATAGCGCCTGATCAGCTTGATCTGGTCGGTCGTCAATGCTGTCCCCGATGTGGCAATCACATTGTGGATACCGGCCTGATGCAATGCGATCACATCGGTATACCCCTCAACCAGGTAGCAGTTGTCATGCGAAGCCATGGGACTTTTGGCAAAGAACACCCCGTAGAGGGCCTTGCTTTTATGGTAGATCTCGCTCTCGGCAGAGTTGATGTACTTGGGCCTGTTCTTTTCACTCGTCATGATGCGGGCGCCAAAACCCAGGACCCTTCCCGAAAGGTTGTGGATGGGAAAGATAACACGCCCCCTGAAGGTGTCATACAACATATGGTCTTTCGACTTGCTGAGACTTGCCTTCAACAGATAATCCTTCTTATACCCTTGTTTTAATGCCGTTTGTGAAAACTCATCCCACTTGTTCGGACAATAACCAATCCCGAACTTCCTGATCACCTCCGTTGAAAAACCGCGCTCTTTAAGGTAGGTAAGCCCAACCGACTTGCCTTCTTCGCTCTCATGCAACTGCTGTTCAAAATATTTCTGAGCAAAAGCCGACAGGTTAAAAAGGCTTTCCTTCTCGTCCATCGCCTCCTGCTGCTCCGGCGTCGGCCTTTCCTCCTCTATTTCAATGTTGTATTTCTTTGCAAGAAAACGCAATGCCTCCGGGTAGGTGTAATGTTCGTGCTCCATGAGAAAGCTCACCACATTGCCGCCCTTGCCGCAACCAAAGCATTTGTATATCCCCTTGGAAGCAGAAACATTGAAAGAAGGTGTTTTCTCATTATGGAAAGGACACAAACCGATCAGGTTGACCCCCCGCTTTTTCAGGGTGACAAATTCACCAATCACCTCCTCAATGCGGGTGGCATCCATGATTCTTTCTATGGTATCGGGGGTGATCATTGGCAGACTGTATTGTCGTTACGAAGGTATGTTTTTTTTTTGATTTGTTCACCCGTGAAGGCCGGGTCCGTGAAAAGAGGCACTGGGTGTAAACAAAAACCCGGATTATGAAAAGACAAGCAAAAGTATTTTTGGAAACAAGATTAAAATGATAAATTTGGGGAGTCCTTTTAATATGACGGTAGCGCCGTTTTGTTAATGAACGGTTTAAATGTGACAATAGGAACCGGGCATTTTGTTATTTTCCAGGATCATGCATCATTTGCGGATATGTCTTATTGGTTTGGCTGGATTGTGGGCCACGGTTGTTGTGCAGGCGTCTGAAAGGCGTTATCTGACTTTGGAGGAGGTTGTGGAGATTGCCCGCGACCAGTCACCTGACGCCATGATGGCACGCCACCGCTACCGGGGCAGTTACTGGCAGCATCGCACCTTCCGGGCAAGTTATCTGCCACACCTGCGCTTTGATGCCACCATCCCCAACCTGAACCGCACCATATCCCCCATTACCTTGCCTGACGGAAGCGACATCTTTATTCGTCGCAGCCTGGCAACGTCCTCAGGCACCCTTTCATTGAATCAAACCATTGGACTGACAGGCGGGCGGCTATTTATAAGGTCCGGCCTGGAACGTATCGACCTGATACGCGATGATAAAACGGAGGCGTCGTACCTTGCCACCCCCATCAACATAGGTTACCAACAACCCATCTTTGCTTTTAACCCGCATAAATGGGAACGACGGATAGAGCCCATACGTTATGAGGAAGCCAGGCGTGATTACCTGGAAAGCATGGAACAGATAGCCATCCGGGCCACGAACCTGTTCTTTGACCTGCTGCTGGCCCAGATCAACAAAGAGATCAACGAGGTCAACCTGGAAAGCAACGACACCCTCTACCAGATAGCCAAAGGTCGTTATGAGCTTGGCCGTATCGCAGAGAATGAGTTGCTGCAGATGGAGCTCAATGTGCTGAACTCAGAAGCCAGCCTGGAACAATCCAAAATAGATTATGAAGGGGCTATATTCCGATTCCGCTCTTTTTTGGGCTTTGATGATATCGAGGCACTGGAACTGGTCCCGCCCGAAGAACCCCATCATCTGACCATTGATGTCGGTGTTGCCCTGGCAGAGGCAAGGAACAACCGGGCTGATATGCTTACACTGGAAAGGCGGGTGTTGGAAGCCGAAAGCCAGGTAGATCAGGCCAGGGCAGAGAATCGCTTTAATGCGAGCCTGTTTGCCGTATTCGGCCTTACCCAGAGCGCTGAAGAGCTTGGGGACGCCTACCGCCACCCCCTTGATCAGCAACAGGTCGCCATCGGGGTGCAAATCCCGATCCTCGACTGGGGCGTCTCAAAGGGCCGGGTACGTATGGCTGAATCAAACCGCGAGCTGATCAACACAACCGTCAACCAGGCGATGGTTGATTTCGAACAGGAGGTTTTTCTCAGGGTCATGGAGTTCAACATGCTGGAAAACCAGCTCGAGATTGCCCAAAAAGCAGATGTGATCGCCGAAAAACGGTATGAGGTTACACGACAACGCTTCCTTATAGGACGTATCGATATCATTGAACTGAACCTTGCACTTGAAGAAAAGGACCGTTCAAAACAACGTTATTTATCTGCTTTGAGAAACTATTGGCGAGGATTTTATCAAATGCGCCACCTTACACTATACGACTTTGTAAATGACAAACCCATTTCGACTGAATTTGACAGGTTGTAGGCACCAGGTTGTCAATGGCTTTTGGTCATGAAATGGTATATTCGACATGACAGATGCAGACCATGTAAAAGTATTGGTGATCCGTTTCAGTTCTATAGGTGATATTGTGCTGACAACGCCAGTATTGCGATGCCTGAAGAAGATCCCGGGCAAGGAAGTGGAAGTGCATGTTGTCACCAAGAAAGCATACAGCAGCATATTGGAAGACAACCCCTATGTTGACCGGTTGCATCTGCTCGACGGGCGGTTGACGGGCCTCATAAAACAGTTGCGTGCCGCCGACATTGATTGCATCATTGACCTGCATCACAACATCCGCAGTGCATTGGTCAAGCTGGCCCTTCGTAAACCTGCAGGAAGTTTCCTTAAACTGAACCTTGAAAAGTGGTTGCTGACAAGGTTTAAAGTCAACCGCCTCCCCCCACGGCATATTGTAGACCGGTATTTTGAGGCGGCTGCCATTGCCGGTGTTGAAAATGACGGAGAGGGACTGGATTTCTTCTTTTCCCGGAAACCGGTGCACCTGTATGACGGGCTGCCTGTTTCTTTCAACAAGGACCTGGTGACATTCGTGATCGGAGGCAAACATGCCACCAAACGTTTGCCCAATGACAAGATCATCTCTATCTGCAGGAAGCTTCCCGGAAACATTGTTTTGCTCGGCGGGAAAGAAGATGAAGCCAATGGGCGGACCATTGAGTCGGCCTGCGGTGAACACGTATTCAATGGCTGCGGCCTGTTTTCATTGCAGCAATCTGCCTCCCTCGTAAAAAAAGCAAGATTGGTCATCAGCCACGATACAGGCCTGATGCACATCGCGGCTGCCTTCAACAAATACCTTGTTTCAGTATGGGGGAATACCATCCCCGGGTTCGGAATGTTTCCCTACATGCCAAAATACCCCGAAAGGTCAATCATCGTCGAAGTAGAAGGACTGCCATGCCGCCCGTGTACCAAGATAGGCTATACAAAATGCCCCAAAGGCCATTTTGACTGTATGATGAGAATCGATGAGGAAAAGATCGTACAAAATGCAAGACACATCCTGATGAATAATAAAGCTGCTGCGGAATAGTGTTACCCTTTGATATTCAACGTCGTAAACTACACACTGCATGTCATGGGAAGCGTCATTTCGCCACCTCGAAGGTTCGCCTGCACCCCTACAAAAGCTTCATTCAAACCTGAAAACCAGCTGCCTTTGACGGAGGCCATGTCCCTTATGCTTTGCTTTTAATATATACCGGTTAGATAAGGGTTTGCCGTCCGCTCCTCCACAATGCTGGTGACCGGGCCATGTCCGGGAAACACCCTGGTGTCATCGGGCAACACCGTCAGTTTTTGGAAGATGGATTTGATAAGCCGGTCATGGTCGCCCGTGGGAAGATCGGTACGGCCAATGCTGCCCTGGAACAAAACATCTCCGACAAAGACAAGGTTTTCAGCCTCATGATGGTAACACAAACTGCCGGCCGCATGTCCCGGTGTATGCAACACCTTCAGCTCCTGCCGGCCAAACTGGAGAATGTCCCCATCGTCAATAAACACATCCGGCATAACCGGCTTGTCAACATCAAAACCGAAAACCTTACCATATTCTTTGCTGTTCTCAAGGAAAGGCAGACTGTCTTTGTGCGTGAGCGGCTTCAGCCGGAAGCTTTTTGATATGAAACGACTGCCCAGCATGTGGTCAATATGGCAATGGGTTAACAGCTGAAGGACCGGTTTCAGGCCGTTTCCCTTGATGAAATCTGAGAACTCTTTTTTTTCGTGCTTTTCATAACAAGATGCATCAATGATGGCACATTCGCCGGTGGCATCATAAAGGACATATGTGTTGACCTGAAAAGGATTGAATGTGAATTGCTTGATTTGAACCATTGGTTGCGTTAATCTATGATGAATTGTCGACAGTGTTTTATCAGAAGACCCTGTCCCGGAGCGAAAAAACCATCGTGACAAGGTGAACACAAAACGGAAGAGGGACAAAAAATTATTGCCGTTCAGCTGTGTCCTCTTAACCCTTTTTGGCTATTGTTGCCCGGCACCGTACGATTGCCAGGAGCGTTTTCAAAGATAAATAAAAACCGTAAATTAGCATGCGTCTTCAAACCCTATGGACATGGATTTACTAAAAAGGATACAGGCATTATCGCACGAATATTTTGAGGAGGTTGTTTTTTCCCGGCGCCATCTCCATGCAGCGCCGGAATTGTCGATGCAAGAGCATAAAACGGCCGCTTTCATCGCTTCCCGGTTGGCGGAGATGGGCGTCAATTTTCAGGAAAGGGTGGCAAAAACAGGTGTTGTGGCACAGATTAAGGGCAAGGATCCATCTTCTGCGATGGTTGCATTAAGGGCAGACATGGACGCTTTGCCCATCCTGGAACGGAACAGGGTGGATTATAAGTCAGCAAACCCCGGGGTGATGCATGCCTGCGGGCACGATGTGCATATGGCAAGCCTGCTGGGTACAGCAAAAATATTAAACGCTCTGCGCGATCAATGGAAGGGCACAGTGAAGCTTATCTTTCAGCCTTCAGAGGAGAAATATCCGGGTGGTGCCCTCCAAATGATCGAGGAAGGGGTCCTGGATAATCCCCGCCCCGACGCCATGTTCGGCCAACATGTTTTCCCCGGACTGCAGGCGGGTAAAGTCGGCGTGCGCAGCGGACATTATATGGCATCGACCGATGAAGTGTACATCACAGTGAAAGGGAAAGGCGGACATGCTGCCAGTCCTGAGATGAATGTCGACCCGGTGGTGATTGCATCACACATTGTGGTCGCCCTGCAACAGATCGTAAGCCGCAATGCCACACCCTATACGCCTACCGTATTGTCGTTTGGACGTATTTTCGGGGATGGCCAGACCAATGTGATCCCCGACGAAGTCAAGCTGGAAGGTACTTTTCGCACCTTCGACGAAGCATGGCGGGAAAAAGCCCATCAGCGCATCAGGGAAGTCACGGCATTTGTGGCCCAGGGCATGGGCGGCGACTGTGACGTATTTATCGATAAAGGGTACCCTTTTCTGGTGAATGATGAGGTGCTTTCCGAAAACTTCCGGAAACATGCCATCGCATACCTCGGCAAGGAAAACGTGGAAGAACTGGAACTGTCCATGACAGCCGAAGACTTTGCCTACTATTCACAAAAGCTGGACGCCTGTTTCTACCGCCTTGGCGTTAGCAATATTGAAAAAGGGATCACCGCCAACTTGCATACATCCACCTTTGATGTGGATGAAAAAGCCCTGGAAACGGGGATGGGACTGATGGCGTACGTGACCGTACAGGAACTTATCGTGAGAAGCAAAAAGTAACCGGTGACGAAAATATTAATGGCCCGATATTGAACTCTTTTTGGGAAAGAGCCTGGCATATACAATATTGCAGCATCACGGACGGAAGTTTTCCTTCCCTGTGTCAAGAAACTCAATATACTGGTCAATGTTGGTGTTGTAGCCATATGCCGGCGCCAGCATGTTCTCATCGTGATCGAGGATCACGTAGTAGGGCTGGGTGTTTGCCCCATAATGCTCTGCCTGGAAGGTGCTCCATTTCTGGCCAACAGTTCGTATCCTGCGTTCACGGCCCAGGGCATCGCTCACAAACTGCTCTTCTTCAGAAAGGCGCGTTCGGTCATCCACAAAGAGGGATATCTTCACAAAGTCGTTTTGCAGGCGATTCATGACACGAGGGTCAGACCACACAGTGGCCTCCATGCGGCGGCAGTTGGAACATCCGTGCCCGGTAAAATCCAGGAATACCGGCTTGCCGGCCTCACGTGCTGCTTCCATGCCCTCCTCGTAATCGGTGAAGGACATGATGCCGTGCGGGCCTTCATAAACGCTCTCTCCCACGTAAATGGTGTCATCTGGGGGCGGGGCGCTTGCCGTCGTCCGGCTAAGGTCAAAATCCTGGGTGACGGGTGAGGGAAGGAAAGAGCTGATCCCTTTCAGCGGCGCGCCCCACAGACCGGGAATAAGATAAAAGACAAAGGCAAAGGTGGCGATGGCCAGCATGAGACGAGGCACCGACAGGTAGGGGATGTCGGAGTCATGGGCAAACTTGATCTTACCGAGAAGATAAAGCCCCATCATCAAAAAGATGGCAATCCACAATACCAGGAAAACCTCTCTGTCGAGAATCCCCCACTGACCCACACTGTCGGCAATAGTCAGGAAGGTGAGCGAAAAGGCAAGCACCAGGAAGCCCAGGACGACCTTTACCGAATTCATCCAGCCGCCCGACTTGGGCAGCGATTTCAGGGCGGTTGGGAAAATGGCAAACAGGCTGAAAGGGATGGCGAGGGCCAGGCTGAATCCCAGCATGCCAACGGCAGGGGCATACACGCTGCCGCCTATGGCTGCTTCCACCAGCAATGTGCCTACAATGGGGCCGGTACATGAAAACGAGACCAGAACAAAAACGATACCCATCAGGAAAACACCTATCAGTCCGCCGGTCTTATCGGCTTTGCTGTCCAGCTTGTTTGACCATGACGCCGGCATCGTCAGTTCAAATGCACCGAAAAAGGATGCGGCAAAGAATACCAGCAGGGCAAAAAAGAATACGTTAAACCCCGGACTGGTAGCCAGAGCGTTCAGTGTTGCCGGTCCGAATATTATAGAGATAGCCAGTCCGAGCACAACGTAGCTGAATATTATCGTTAACCCGTACATCAACGCATCCCGGAAGGCCCTTGCCCTGTTGCCGGCATTGCGCAAGAAAAAGCTAACGGTGAGTGGTATCATCGGGAAAACGCAGGGGGTGAGCAACGCGAGCAATCCGCCGAGGAAACCCAAAATGAACGTCCAGCCCAGACTGCTCTCCCCGTCTTGCTCTGGAGTGTATATCCTGCGCGCCCCGGCATCATCATTCAGCACCAGTTCTTCATCATAGGTATATTGGGCATCCAGGAGGTCGCCGGGAGCCTCCACGGCTTCTTCTTCTGCAACCCCGGCTTCTTCCGCAGCCGGAACTTCAGCGTCAGCAACAAAAGTCCCGGCATGGCCTTCCAGGGCAAAAGAAAAAGACAAGAAATCGGGCGGCAAACAGCGCTGGTCATCGCACGACATGTACTCCAACTCGCCGGTAACAGTCACTGCTGACGCAGACAATACCCTTACCTGTTGTACGAAAGTTACAGAACCTCCATACATGGGGATGTCCATGTTGAAGTTCGGATCAAACTTTACTTCGGCCTCTGGATAGCGAAGGCTCCCAACCAATTCATAGCCGTCATTGTCATCGAAAAGGATGGCGGTGGGGATCGGGCCACCAGGTTCGAGCTCAGTGCCATAAATATACCAGCCGGGATCCATGGAGGCTGTTAACCGCAGCGCATATTCATTTTCAGAAACCTTCTCTTTGGAAAAGTCCCACTCCACAGGATCAAGGATCTGTGCAAATGCAGCTGAACCGGAGAAAACACACAGGATGATTGCGGCAAGCGTCTGCAGACTGATTCTTTTTGTCATAAAGCAGTGTTTTAAAATAATTCAACGCACAATGCCATGGTTGGTTGAATCGTCCCTGGTTAAAATAACTTAAAAAATGGGATGATTTCCCTGGGTGCAAAGTTACGATAAAGTGAGAAACCGGATAACATTTTCCGGCGTTGTAAGGCAGCAGGTTGAGTTGTATTAAAGCGTTTATCTTGTAATGTGCTAATGTGTTAATGTGCCAATGTGCTAATGAAAGGATCCTTTGTGCAATGTTAAAAACGGGTCAGGTTTCTTTCAATGAGCTCCTGAATGTCTCAGCATTGGGGTCAATCTGTACTTTTGTTATTTCCGGCACTCCCAGAGGGCTGCCATGCCACCGGCCAGCGGGGTGTAGATCACGCTGCTGAAGCCGGCATCCAGCAGGATTTGCTTTAGGTCCGCGGGGTGGTAATAATCTATTGCCGAGTTGGCAAGGTAGCGATAGGCGCCTCGGTGGCCCGAAAACAAGCCGCCGATCGGCCGGGTGATCCATCGCATGTATAAATGAAATAATTTACGCAGCCCTTTGTTGTGTGGCTGGCTGGTTTCGACGGCAACGAACTGACCGTCTGGCTACAGCACGCGCAGGATCTCCTGCAAAAACACATCCCGGTCGGGATTTTTGTAGGTCAGGTTGCGGAAGGCAAAGGCGATTCCGACTGCATCGAAAAAGCTATCATCAAAAGGCATGGCTGCTGCATCACCCTGCCTGAAATCAATGGCATGTAGTTTTCTTTTGCGGGCTTTATCCCTGGCCACGGCAAGCATAGGCTCGCTGTAATCGAGAGCATAAATCCTTGTCTTCTCTGAAGCTTTTTCACGCAGACGGAGTGCCAGGTCTCCTGTTCCGGTGCAAAGGTCAAGCACCTTGCCGGGGCGTTCTCTCAGGATGGCTTTTGCCGCCCTGCCTCGCCAGTACTCATCTATTCGTAGTGTTAACAGCCTGTTCAGCCTGTCATAGGAGGGAGGGACGGCCATGAACATCTTCTGCAGCGGCCGGGAAGGGGGGTTATGTTGCTTTGTCTTGTTCATCTTATTTACGGGAATCGGTTATAATGTGCTAATGAAAGAAGTCCCGGAGGTTGTTTTGTTAATTGCGGATGTAATTAGTGTGCTGTCATGGAGGGATCACGGATGACGCGGATGCTTCGCAACGCGGATTAACGCGGTAGGCTGTGCCATGATCTATGAGGTTGTTTTGGAAGAATCAGGATATTTATGGAAAATTCTCCAAAAAAACTGCAGCGCAAATCCGCGCTGGCCGCAGGCCATCCGCGTTCATTCAAGTTCCCTCCATGGCATTATCCGAAAAAACCATATTCCCTCAAAGAACAACCATATTCTTGCTTAAACCACAAATTACCAATTAATTAGCACATTATCACATGAGCAAATTAACAAATTAGCACATTAACACCCATTCTCCTCCTCAAACCAGAGGTAGAGGTATCGTTCTGTTTCGGGAGTGATCTTAAATCGTTCGTCGGCACGCACCCCCACAACCCAGATGATCTCGCCCCGGGCAGTGGTCAATACAAGGGTCTGTTTTTTTTTATGAAGGGGCATTTTGATGTCTGTCAGCAGGTTGCTGACCTTTTTGCGGCCCTTCATCCCGAGGGGTGTCAGGTTATCTCCCTCTTTCCATGGCCGCAATATCAGCGGGAAGGACAGCCTGTCCATGTCTGCCATAAGCGCATCGGGCCCGCTGGGCAGTGCAGGTTCTTCTGCCATGCTCCCTGAGACGAGATGAAACACCCGGTCGCCTGTCTCTATCTTTCCTTCGGGGTCGTTCACGTACCATGTCCCGGGGGTATGGCCTTTTTCTGATGGATAGATGATAATTTCTTCCCTGTCGATGAGGGCCACATGGGTGTCGGAGTAAAAGCGCCTGCCTGGTTGCAACTCTTCCCTGCAAATCATGGCCTGGCACATTTCGCCAGAAAAGCCATAAGCTTTGATGAATTCGTAAAGGAAAACGTGGGGGTGCGGAAGTGCCCTGATCTTTTCTATGTTCAGTCGCAGCTCATTGCCTTCCTGCCTTGTGCATGTTTGTTTTTGCTGTCCGATCATCATCCCATGGATGGCCTCTGTTGCCTCCATACGCTCAAAAAAACTTTCCATGGTGCCTTTTATAGAAGGGTTAAGCTCTTTCAGGGCAGGAAGCACATTGTGTCTTATCTTGTTTCGGACATATTTTGTTTCCCGGTTGGAAAGGTCTTCCCGGAACGCAATTTCTTTTTCCCGGCAAAGAGTATATATTTCATCCCGGGTGGCGAACAGCAGAGGCCGGATAATATGCCCTGTCTTTCTGGGAATGCTTTTCAGGCCGGAAATACCACTTCCCCTAGTAATATTGATCAGGAGGGTTTCTATGGCGTCGTCGAGGTGGTGTGCCGTGGCGATCACATCGTACCCGTTTTCTGCCCGGATGCTTTCCATCCATTCATAACGCAACCTCCGAGCGGCCATCTGTATAGAGTCTCCCGATTTCCGGGCTTCAGCCTTTGTGTCAAAGGTTTTTGAAAAGAAGGGGATACCCAGCCTTTTTGCGGTTTCTTCAACAAACTGCTGATCCTGGTCTGCATCACCACCACGTAGCTGAAAATTGCAGTGTGCGATGCCAAAAGGGAAGGGGGATTGATTGAAGAGTTCCGTCATCACCATGGAGTCCACCCCGCCACTGACGGCCAGCAAAACACGCTGATTGTCCTTCAAAAGCTTATGCTGCCTGATATATTCAATGAACCGGGGGTACATGGGCGCTCTGTTTATATAACATTTAAAGGTTGTTGCAAACACCGGTGTTTCATTATTTTTTTCGTCATGCTCCGGACCCTTGGCCCAAGCCAGGCCTAAGACCGGCCAGCGCCTGGGATGCGGGGTTCGGCATTTGCAGGGTGCTGACAGCCAAACCATAGAAGCAAGCGTTTC
Source organism: Bacteroidales bacterium (assembly GCA_007125585.1). Lineage (GTDB taxonomy): Bacteria > Bacteroidota > Bacteroidia > Bacteroidales > UBA7960 > PUPG01. The sequence goes on along the minus strand of SLCY01000037.1, from coordinate 177 downwards.
CCAGGCCCAAAGATAGCGAAAATGCCGGAAGATGCACTTTTTTCAATTAGCCAATTAGCCAATTAGCACATTAGCACATCAGCTAATTAGCACATTATTTAAAATTTTTGTTTGGATACGAAAAAAATATATTATCTTTGCACTCCCCATTTGGCATATTTTTAATGCGATGGTTTT
>SLCY01000016.1 GCA_007125585.1 Bacteroidales bacterium | reverse complement strand
TAAAGGGATGGGTGCGTACCCGGCGGGGTATTAAAAACGTTGCCTTTATCGCGCTGAACGATGGTTCCATCATTCATAACATACAAGTGGTGGTGGACGTGAAATCTTTTAACAATGATGAGCTGTTGCGCAACATCACCACCGGTTCCTGTGTTTCTGTCAACGGCAAGCTGGTTGAGTCGCAAGGGGAAGGCCAGGCAGTAGAGATCCAGGCATCTGAGATCAAACTCTACGGAACGGCCGACCCAGATAAATATCCCCTGCAGAAAAAAGGGCACACCCTGGAATTCCTGCGCGAGATTGCCCACCTTCGCCCGCGCACCAACACCTTTGGTGCCATCTTCAGGATAAGGCACGCCCTTTCTTTCGCCATCCATCAATTCTTTAACGACAACGGCTTCTATTATCTTCATACACCCATCATCACAGGGTCTGACGCCGAAGGTGCCGGCGCCATGTTCCGGGTGACAACCCTGGATATGAAAAATGTGCCCCTGACAGACAATGGCCGTGTGGACTACAGCAAAGATTTTTTTGGGAAAGAGACAAACCTCACGGTATCAGGCCAACTCGAAGGAGAGCTTGGAGCCCTTGCCCTTTCCAATATTTATACCTTCGGCCCCACCTTCCGGGCAGAGAAATCCTATACCTCCAGACACCTGTCGGAATTTTGGATGATCGAACCCGAGATGGCCTTTTATGACATCAATGACAACATGGACCTGGCCGAAACTTTTTTGAAATATCTGATAAAGTATTTGATAGAACACTGTGAGGATGACCTGTCTTTTTTACAGAAGATGTATGATAAAGAACTGATGGACAGGTTAAAAATGATAGTGGACAATGAGTTTGAGCGACTTACCTATACAGAGGCCATCAATATACTCGAAGCCTCCGGACAGTCTTTTGAGTTCCCCGTGAAATGGGGCGTTGACCTGCAATCGGAGCACGAACGTTATCTTGTGGAAAAGGTGTTTAACAAACCGGTCATATTGACCGGTTACCCCAGGCGTATCAAGGCTTTTTACATGAAGATGAATGACGACGGCAATACCGTGCGAGCCATGGACGTTTTGTTTCCGAAGATTGGCGAGATCGTCGGGGGCTCTCAGCGGGAAGAAAATTACGAAAAGTTACACGCACGCATCAAAGAGATGGATATCCACGAAGAAGATGTTTGGTGGTACCTTGAGACACGTAAGTTTGGCACGGCCCCCCACAGTGGCTTTGGCCTTGGATTTGAGCGTCTGATGTTGTTCGTGACCGGCATGAGCAATATCCGCGATGTGATACCATTTCCCCGGACCCCACAAAATGCCGAATTTTAATACCGTGTAGTTGTCAATGTTTTTTTATATTTTTGAATATAGTGAAACGCTGTTTGTAAAACAATGGGCTGGTTGTCCGATTTATTAATTGTTTAATCCAATGCTCAAACAAAGGCTGCAACAAAAACTCATGCAAAAGTTGTCGCCGCAACAGATCCAACTGATGAAGCTGTTGCAGGTGCCTGCCCTTCTGTTGGAACAGCGGATAAAACAGGAGATAGAGGAGAACCCGGCGCTTGAGGAAGGAGAGGACATGCATGAGGAGGCGGAGTTGCAGCACAACAATGACGATGATTGTGAAAGCGCCATGGAAACCGGTGATGATGCTGAAGCAGATGAATCCGAAAGTGTTGCCGACGACGAGTTTGACCTGGACGATTACATCGACGATGATGAGATTCCGGATTACCGCCTGCATGCAGCCAATAGTTCATCGGATGATGAGTTCAGGGAAATTCCCTCCGTGGCAGGTGCCAGTCCGCAGGAGGTGCTCCTGCTCCAGCTGGGCTTGCGAAACCTTACTGAACGTGAATATTTGATCGCCTCCCACATCATCGGAAACATTGATGACTCCGGATACCTCCAGAGGGATATTCATTCATTGATCGATGACCTGGCCTTTAACCAAAACATACAGACCGATTTTAAAGAGGTGCTCGACCTGTTGCGGATGGTACAGGAATTTGATCCGCCCGGCATAGGTGCCAGGGACCTTCAGGAATGCCTGTTGCTTCAGCTCGGGCGTAAGGACAGGTCGGCAAAAGCCATTGGAGATGCTGAACGGATCCTTGAAAAGAACTTCAATGATTTTACAAAAAAGCATTATGATAAGATCAGGAAAAAGCATGCCCTCACCGAAGGGGAGCTGAAGGATGCCATCGGAGAGGTTTTGAGACTGAACCCAAAGCCAGGTAACTCACTGCAGGAATCAGGGAAAGGGGCTCAATATGTGGTGCCCGATTTTATCCTGACCCACAATGATGGCGAGCTGGAGCTTACGCTCAATGCACATAATGCGCCCGATCTGCATATAAACCGGACTTATGCAGACATGTTCAGGACCATGGCCGAATCAAAAGGCAAGGCCGACAAGCGTCAAAAGGAAGCGTTGAGCTTCGTCAAACAGAAACTCGACAGTGCCAAGTGGTTCATCGATGCCATCAAACAGCGCCAAAACACTTTGATGGTCACCATGCAGGCCATCCTGGAGTTTCAAAGGGAATATTTTCTTACCGGCGATGAGACAAAGCTCCGCCCGATGATACTCAAAGACATTGCCGACATGGTACAGCTCGACATCTCCACCATATCCAGGGTCGCCAACAGCAAATACATACAAACCCCTTTCGGGACCTTTTTGCTGAAGGACTTTTTTTCCGAATCCTTGCAAACAGACAAAGGGGAGGAGGTTTCAACGAGGGAAGTGAAAAAGATTCTCCGGGACTGTGTTGAATCGGAAGACAAGGGCAAGCCACTCACCGATGACGAGCTGGCCGGCATTCTGAAAGAAAAAGGTTACAATATTGCCCGGAGGACAGTGGCAAAGTACCGGGAACAACTTGATATTCCTGTTGCCAGGTTGAGAAAGGAGCTTTAGTGATATGCGTGCAACAGATTGTATTGCCAGGGCGTTCTCCACAATGTTTCATCCGCTGTTGATGCCAACCATCGGCATTTTTATCCTTTTTCAGCTGAACACATACGTCAGCTTTTCGCTGACACCTGAAGCCAGGCGCTTTATCATGCTGATCATATTCCTCAACACGGCCCTTGTCCCTGTGTTTTCAATCCTGGTGCTTAAACACACCGGTTACATCAGGGATCTTTTGCTGGACAGCAGGGGGGAACGGATACTGCCCCTTACTGTTGCCGCCGTAATGTTTTTTCTCACCTATTACCTTTTGCTTCAGACCTCCCTGCCAAGCCTTATATATTTCTTTGTCATGGGGGGCACAATCCTGGTGCTGTTGTCGCTGATGGTCTCCTTCCTCTGGAAGATCAGCCTTCATATGGTGTCCCTGGGCGGGGTGACCGGCTTTTTGATCATCACGGCACTGTTGCTGCGCATAGAGGTCTCCTGGATGATCGCATCTGTTTTTCTGGTATCAGGCCTCACCGGCGCTTCACGCATCCACCTTAAAGCACACTCACCTGCACAGGTATACACCGGCTACCTGCTGGGCGTTGCGGTCATGCTGCTGCTGTTCCTGTACCTCAAAACTTAAAACAAGATCAGCGACAAGCCTAAAGAGAGCGGTGCCATGTCGCCGGCATTGTTGTCCTCAAAAACCTTTGTCAAAGGATAAAAAACATGGAAGTTCACACTTCCGTAGCCAACCATGGCAGTAAGGCCGATACGGTATTTCTGGATGTTTTTCAGCTTGTGCTCCTTGAGCTTTGTCGTGCGTTCGGTTACCGGGAACCCCTGGTAATAGTCTGCGCCATCGAGTGGTGTATAAATATCACCATAACCATAAAACGTCTGTTTGCCAACATACTTGGTGTGGGCGTTGATCAAATAGCCTGCCTTCATTCCCGCGTAAAGCCTGAATGTCCTGTTCAGATCTCTCGATCTCAGGCGTAATTGAACCGGGACATCAATATAGTTCAGACTGATCTTGTTTTTGTCATAACCGGTGTGGATGGGATAAAAGTCAAACTGATCACTTGTCGCGCTGAACAAATACCGGTTATCGCTATACATGTTGTGGCTCGAAAACTCAAGGCCGGCGGCGATGCTAAAGTTGCTGCGGCCCAATGGCATGTCTTGCAGTGCACTGATGCTGACCCCCCGCTGTATTGTTTTCAGCTCCATGGTTTCTGGCACATCCTGCCAGATGTCGCTAAACAGCGTTACAATGAAACGGTCGGTGGGGTACATGCGTGTAGGCTCAAACGCCTTGAGGGTTTGACCCGTACAAATCAGGGCAATCAGGATGAGCAGGAAACTTCGTTTCATCGTTAAGGTTTTTTGGTTACACATCATAAAGTTAAGAAAAATCCATATACTTCTCAAAAGATGCCCAGTAGGGCATGGGGACCTTCAATCTTCTGCCGGTTTTCAGAACATCATAATATTGTTTCTTTTTTTCTGCTGCACCATGCTTCATGTGGGCATCCATGGCCGACAGCATCTCTTCGTTGAAATGACTGCGCATCAGCCTTGTCAGTATAAAAGAAGGTAAAAAGAGTTTGTTGAACGGGAACAGGGATCCCTTTTCCGCTCCCCTTTTCCGGCATACTTTTCGTCCTTCCCTGAGTGCTAAAAAATATTGTTTGATGAGTGTGTTGTTGGATGCAAACAATCTGGCGCTGCCGGCCTTGCTGATGAGACCCGGCATGATGGCGGAGATCACATAACGGTATTGCAGCCAGTCTGTCATCCTTGATGACACTGAAGGCTGCAACCCGGCAAACGCCATAAACCCGGAAATGTTTTTCAGCCTTTCCGTGTTTTTCCCGTCCGGCTCCCCCAGCATGGTGTGTCTGTTTTTGAAGAGATAACAGTTTACACCATTCTCCAGGTGTCCCCCGGCAATGATCTCCGGAAAGCCCAGCAAGTAACGTCCTTCAGGAAAATGTTTGCCGGCCAGCCCCAGCTCATCCCAGGCGTTGCCCAAAAAAAGGATATCCGCATTGCCGGAATATTTGGCGATATACGGAATGACGTCCTGCCACTGGTTGCTTCTCACAGCGATAATGATCAAATCGAAGGGTTTGCCAGGGTCAAGCCGGTCGGTTACCGTGGGCCGGAAAACGGTATGGCCATCCTGTTTCTTCGACCCGCGCATATCGCTATAGGCAATGGTAACACCCGACTGACCATATCTCATCATGCGTTGCTTCCGCACGAAAAGGGAAACATCGCAGCCTGCCTCCTGCAATTGCCAGGCATAGGTGGTGCCAATGACACCGGCACCGAAAACCAGTATTTTCATGGGTTCATATTTTGTCTAAATCCTAAAAGTCAAAAAGTCTAAATATCTAAATGTCAAAAGTTGCGAGATTCGAGCTGCTCAATAATCGTCCCCCGGTGTGTTAAAAACTTTGTCATGGATGTACCATACAGCGTGGGTTTTTGTGTTTTGTTGTTGTGGGCCAAAATCTTATTATCAAAAATAACAACACTTACGCATATTTTCCACTATTTTTACATTCCGGCACCATTTTTTTGACACGTTTTTCCTAAAGAGCAATATGGCAAACACCAAACGCACACATTATCTGGACACCCCCATAGAATTTTTGAAGGGTGTTGGGCCAAAGCGCGCAGAGCTGCTGAGGGATGAACTGGACATCCATACTTTTGATGATCTGCTGACCTTTTATCCTTACAGGTATATCGACCGCAGCCGGTTTTACACCATCAGTGAGGTGTCAGGGGAACTGCCTTATGTACAGATCAGGGGAAAAATATCACATATTCAGTTGCATGGCAAGCACCGTACCACGAGGATGACAGCATTGCTGTCAGATGGCACCGGCAGGTTGGAGCTGGTTTGGTTCCGGGGGTTCAGGTGGCTGAAAGACCAGTTCAAGCCGGGTGTTGAATACATTGTTTTCGGCAAGCCGGTTTTGTTCGGGAAAAGGTACAATATAGCCCATCCGGAAGTGGAGCCTGTTACGCCGGGGGCGATCAATCAAAGCTCGAGCATGCAGCCAATGTATCACTCTACCGAAAAACTGAAGTCGAGAGGGCTTGACAGCAGGGGGATGGGCAAGCTGGTGAAGGCCCTTTTACCCCAGGCAAAGGCGCATATTTACGAAACCCTTCCGGCACATATACTGGAACCGCTCAAATTGATGCCGAGAGACCAAACCATGTTGCATGTCCATTTCCCGGAAAGCAGCCTGCTTTTGAAAAAGGCTCGTGCCCGTCTGAAGTTTGAAGAGCTGTTTTATATACAGCTGAACCTGTTGCGACACAAGATGTTGCGCCATGAAAAGTCAGAAGGGCATGTGTTTCCTGTCATCGGGGATCATTTCAATGATTTTTTTCATCAGCAGCTTTCTTTTGAGTTGACGGGTGCGCAGAAACGTGTGTTGAAGGAGATCCGGCTTGATACCTTATCAGGGAAGCAGATGAACAGATTGTTGCAGGGGGATGTGGGCAGCGGGAAGACGGTTGTTGCTGTCATGTGTATGCTGATGGCCATAGACAATGGCTTTCAGGCATCGTTGATGGCGCCTACCGAGATTCTGGCCTTTCAGCACTACGAATCGGTGAGCAATATGCTCTCCGGGCTGGGCCTCCGGGCGGGCTTGCTTACGGGATCAACAAAGCCGGCTGAACGGCGGGAGGTTTTATCGGCCCTGAAAGAAGGGCACCTGCCGGTGCTCATCGGCACCCACGCCCTGATTGAGGATGTTGTGGAATACAACAAACTGGGAATGGTGGTCATTGATGAGCAACACCGCTTCGGGGTTGCCCAGCGTGCCAGGCTATGGTCGAAGAGTAGCGTGCCCCCCCATGTATTGGTCATGACGGCCACCCCCATCCCGCGTACCCTGGCCATGACTTTGTATGGCGACCTGGATGTGTCGGTGATCGATGAACTGCCTCCGGGACGGAAGCCCATCAAAACCATTCATCAATATGACAGGAACCGGTTGAAGGTCTTTGGTTTTATGCGTGACCAGATCAAAAAGGGGCGGCAGATATACGTTGTTTACCCACTGATACAGGAGTCGGAAAAACTTGATTTAAAGGATCTGACGGACGGGTACGAGAGCATTGTGCGGGAGTTTCAGCCGCCACAGTATGCGGTCAGCATCGTGCACGGCAGGATGAAGCCTGCCGACAAGGATTATGAGATGCAACGTTTTGTCAAAGGGCAGACACATATCATGGTGGCTACCACGGTGATAGAAGTTGGCATTGACGTGCCCAATGCTTCCGTGATGGTCATTGAAAGTGCCGAGCGTTTTGGCTTGTCGCAACTGCATCAGCTTCGTGGCCGGGTAGGACGGGGTGCCGATCAGTCATACTGCATCCTGATGTCGAAAGATGGACTAAGTGCAGATGCGCGAAAACGACTGGAAGTGATGGTGTCTACCAATGATGGTTTTCAGATTGCAGAGACCGATCTGCAGTTAAGGGGCCCCGGCGACATCCAGGGAACGCAGCAAAGCGGTATCCTGGATTTGAAGATCGCTGATCTGACACAGGACGAAAGCATCCTGAAGTTTGCCCGTGGGCAGGCAAAACTTTTGCTGGAGGATGATCCCGGCATCAGCAATCCGAAAAACAGGGTCATACAGAAACGTCTTCAGGATCTGTACCATGACAGGTTGTTCTGGAGCAGGATCAGCTGACATGCTGAAGAGGGTAAAAAATTCTATGCGTTCCATATTAAAAAACCGCCCTGACACATCTGCCGGGGCGGTTTTTTGTATGTTTTATTTCTGGTCAGGTGATCAGTTCAGCCTGAAACGTATGGGCATGTTGAACTGTACCCTGACGGGCTGGCCTCTTTGGCGGCCTGGCTCCCAGCGGGGCATCATCCGCACCACCCTGACAGCCTCTTCGTCGCAGCCGCCACCAATACCGCGCAGTATGCGCACATCGGTAACGCTGCCGTCGGTTTCGACGACAAAGGTCACAAATACTGTTCCCTGGATGCCGGCCTCACGTGCCATTTGCGGATACCTGAGATTTTCCTCAAGGAACCTCTGACGTGCTGCCTCTCCACCCGGGAACTCGGGCTGGTCTTCAACAACGGTAAAGATCACATCTTCATCCACCGCCTCCTCTTCCTCGATCACGATAGGGGTAAATTCCTGAACCTCTGTGAACACATCGGCATCCACGTCGATGGTAAACTCCTCTTCCAGTTCCACATCATCATCCACAATGATCAACTCCTGCGAAGGCTCCGGCGGAGGTGGGGGTGGGGGTTGCTCCTGGCGGGTGATCGGAATATCTTCTTCCTCGATGAAATCCACTTCGAGCGTGCCAAGATCGATCTCCGGACGCTCATAATGCCTCCATTCAAAAGCAACCAGGGCCGCTCCCAGTGCCAGGGCAATCCCTATCTGCAAAAAGACGCGCTTTTTGTTCTCAAGGTCTGCTTTCGTTGTCTTTTTTGGTTCCATAATATCTTATCTATGAGTGATTTATGAGTGTTTCCCCTGATGGATAACGTGCAGCAAAAACGGCTGCTAATATATAAATAATTTTGCAATAATCAAACTTGTTTTTCTTTTCTTCATGTAGATCAGGGCTTTACTCTGCTCCTTCTGCGTGTGATGACCATCATGAATACCCCAAAAATCGTTCCAAAACTGTTTGTAAAAACATCTGCCAAATTTCCGTGGCGGCTTTCTATGCAACAAAACTGTAAATACTCTGTGAGAACACCGAACAGAATGCCTGCAAAAAGGCTGGCAGAAACATGTTTCCATGCAGCCGTCGCACCCCTGCCCATGTTGTTGAAAAACCCCACAAACAAAAGGATACCGAAAACGGCAAACATCGAAAAATGGACCACCTTGTCAAAATGCGGGAACTGAAAAAGTGCTGTTTTGGGGATGCTGCCTGCCGGGATACTGATCACTGCAAGGATCAGCATCCCCCAGGCAAATGCAGGCAGGAAATGCAACCTGTTTTTGTTTGCTGACAAAAGATAAACAATTAAAGCCCGTTTATCAGGCACCGATTAATTCTTTGTATTGTTCGGATGTAAGAAGCTCCCCGGTTTGTGAAGAATCTGACATTTTCACTTTGATGATCCAGCCCTCTCCGTATGGATCTTTGTTGATGACGTCAGGTGTTGATTCAAGATTTTGGTTAAACGCTGTTATTTCACCGCCAACAGGCATAAAAAGGTCAGAAACGGTTTTAACAGCCTCAATGGTGCCGAAGGTTTCTTCTTTTTCCAGCACTTCGCCTTCGGTATCGACCTCTACAAAAACGATGTCTCCAAGCTCGCTTTGAGCGAAATCAGTAATCCCAATTGTTACGGTTTCCCCTTCTATCTTAACCCACTCATGGTCTTTGGTGTACTTCAGGTTTTCAGGTATATTCATTGTTACCGGGATTTAAGTGAATATTATTGATACATGGATGATCCAGTGTCATGTCAACACACGGTAGCACTGGTGGCCAAAAATACAATCTTTTTTTTACCCGGCGAAATTGTTTCGCCCTAAGCGATTAACTTACCTGTTCGTTGATTTTTTCGGTTGCCGGCAATTGATGAAAAGATGCTTTGGCGACACCCACGGCCACTTACTGTGCGTGGCATCGCCTCAATGTTCCCTGGTCAACCCCCCTGATTACAACAGCCCCAGTTCCAACCTGGCAGCATCCGACATTTTATCATTGGTCCATGGCGGCTCAAAGACCAGCTTTACAATGGCTTCATCAACACCATCCACCAAGCTCAGAGCTATTTCCACACTGGCGGGGATCTCTTCGGCCATCGGACAATTGGGGTTGGTCAGGGTCATGGTGACCTTCACCTTTCCGCCATCCTTTATCTCAATTCCGTATATCAATCCCAAATCGTAAATGTTGACCGGTATCTCCGGATCAAAAACCGTTTTCAGGGCATCAACTACCTGTGACTCTGTCGGTGGGTTATTTGTTGATCGTTTCATGTTGAAGATGGTTTTTAGGTAACTTGCCGGTTTGGTTACAATCCTTGCTCTTTATTTTTTCCAAAACCCCGATATGCATTCATTGTTTGGTGCTCCTGGTTTTCTGAAACGCCAGTGCGTAGAGTTTCATCTGCTTGATCATGTTGATTAGCCCGTTCGAACGCGTCTGCGACAAATGGTCTTTCAAGCCTATGCGGTCGATAAAGGACAAATCGGCATCGATGATGTCGCGGGGAGGCTGACCGGAGAGCACCCTTATGAGCAATGCGATAATGCCTTTGGTGATGAGTGCATCGCTGTCGGCAGTATAAACCACTTTGCCGTTTTTGTAATCGGCATGCAGCCACACCCTTGCCTGGCATCCCCTGATCAGGAACTTTTCCTGTTTATGCTCTTCTTTGATGGGGGGTAACGACTTTCCCAGCTCGATGATAACATTGTATTTATCCATCCAGTCGTCGAAGAGTTCAAACTCATCAATGATTTCCTGTTCTTTCTCCCTGATCGTTGACATGTTTATTTTAGCATCAATTATTTCATCAATGTATTTTTCTCTTGATCGTTTAATTTCAGGTCGGCAGCTGTTTTAAAAGGTGTTGGTCTGGCAAGGATAAGAAAAATAATGATAATGGCCAGCACCAGTATCAGATTATTGTCGGCTGTAAGCAGAAAGAAAAGGCAGGTAGTGAAGCCTGCGGCGACGATCAGGACAAGGCGATTCAGGATGGCCTTGCGGTATTCTCTGATCTTCCCTGTGAGCGTTGTGGATTCCTTCGACATCTTCCGGATTTGTTTTTGGGGATAAGCATAGGCGATAACAAGAAAAACGGCTGTCAGAGCAAACGCAGCGGCCTTCAGGTTTGCGAACAATGCGGGGTCATGCAGCAGCAATGCCCCATAATTGCTTACCATGATGGATGAAAACAGCAACAAAAGGATCAGCAAAAGGAAAACAATGCCATAGGCTTTGTTCATGCTGCGAAAATGGGTGACGGCATCTTCTTCTCTCATGGTTTGTGACAGCGTTTTTGTTTATCCAAACATTTCCCTTACCGTTTTCAGTGCATTGATCAGCACATCTATTTCCTGGCGGGTGTTGTAAACCGCAAGGGATATCCTCACCGTGCCGGGCACCTGATAGAAGTCCATGATGGGTTGAGCGCAATGGTGTCCTGTGCGAACGGCTATTCCCATCTTATCCAGTATGGTGCCGGTGTCGTATGGGTGAATGTCATTAAAAATGAATGATACCACGCCCGCCCTTTTGGCGGGAGTGCCGATGAAGCGAACGTTGTCCAGCTTTTTCAGGTTTTCAATGGCATACTGCAGCAGGTCGTTCTCGTGTTCAGCGACAGGGGCATATCCCAGTTCCCGGATAAACCGGATGGCAGCTTCCATTCCCAGTATGTCTGCTACGTTCGGGGTGCCTGCTTCAAACTTGAACGGGAGCTCATTGTAGGTTGTTTTCCTGAAGCTTACCTCTTTGATCATTTCGCCACCGCTCTGGTAAGGTGGCATCTTGGCAAGCCACTCCTCCTTGCCGTAAAGAATGCCAACACCCATCGGTCCATACATTTTGTGTCCTGAGAAGCAGTAGAAGTCACAATCCAGGTCCTGCACATCTACCGGCATATGCGGAACAGCCTGTGCACCATCGATCAGCACCGGGACATTTTGTTGATGGGCCAGGTCAATGATCTCTTTTACCGGGTTAATGGTTCCCAATGCGTTGCTCACATGGGTGACAGACACAAGTCTGGTTTTGCTTCCCAGCATATCCCGGTATTCATCCATTTGCAGATCGCCCTTTTCATTCATGGGAATGATCTTGAGTACGGCCTGATGCTCCTGGCAGGCAATTTGCCACGGTACGATATTGGAGTGGTGCTCCATGGCCGAGATAAGGATCTCATCACCCGCCCTGACAAATTTTTTGCAAAAGGAAAATGCCACCAGGTTGAGGGCTTCCGTTGTGCCCCGGGTAAAGATCACCTCATGTTGTTGCCGGGCATTGATGAAAGACTGTACGGATGACCTTGCCTGTTCGTGGGCTTCCGTTGCCTGCTGGCTCAACAAATGGGCAGCACGGTGTATGTTGCTGTTCTCTGATTCATAATATTGGCGAAGGCGATCTATCACCGCTGTTGGTTTATGGGTGGTGGCGGCATTGTCCAAATAGACCAGGGGCTGGTTGTTCACCTGCCTGCCGAGGATCGGGAAAGCTTGTCGCAATATATCGGGTTGAATAGACATGCGTCGTCAGGGTGTTTATAGCTTGCTGAGGTCTATATTGAATGTTGTGGGCTCTTTGCTGTTACAGTGCAACACACATTGCTCACAGATGGTCAGCTCCCCCCTGAGCCTCTTTTCTACCATACTGTGAATGCGTTTTTGCAGGGCTTCGATGCTGATTTTCTGCACCACCTCACTTGCAAAGGCGATCATCATCATTTGTCGCGCGGTCCTTTCACACAAGCCGCGGGAGCGCATATAAAACATGGCCTCTGGGTCGAGCTGACCGACCGTGGCGCCATGAGAACATTTTACATCATCGGCATATATTTCCAGGTGTGGCTGGGTGTTTGCTTTGGCGTCATCGGTCAGCAGGATGTTGTTGTTGTTTTGGTGGGCTTCGGTCTGTTGTGCATGCCTGCTTACCAGGACCTTCCCCGAAAACACAGCCGTGGCTTCATCATCCAGAATGCCTTTATAAAGCTGGTTGCTGTGTGACTTTGCTTTGAGATGGTTGATGTTCAGCTGGTTGTCCACATGCTGGTTGCTGTCAACCAGGTAGAGGCCATAATGTTCTGAATTGCAATTTGTCCCGTCAATGCTGACATCCACGATGTTTTTTGTGAAACCGCCATTCAGGGTGATGATGTTGCTTTGGAGCCGGCTGCCTTTCTTTTGATGAAAGAAGCTGTTGGTTACCAGGGCGGAGTTTCTTCCTTTGTTTTGGATCTTGTAGTGGTCGACCGTGGCATTCTCTTCAGCGTATACTTCCATCAACGTATTGGTGAAGCTCACTTTGTGTGTCAGTGAGTGGTCACAATGTACAAGCGTCAGTTTTGCGCCCTTGTCGGCGATGATCAGATGACGGGGTTGCAGGAAGACGGGGTTTTCGGCATTGACGATGTTGATCAGCTGTACCGGTTTGTCTACGTTGACGCCTTCAGGCACATATATAAACAGGCCATCCTGGAGGAAGGCGGTGTTGAGGGCAGCCATTCTGTATTGTTCTGTTTTGACGGCTTTGCCAATATACTGATCAACCAGGTCGGGGTATACCTCCATGGCTTTTGCAAGGCTGCCGATGATGGTGCCGTTCGAAAGCCTGGTCAGGGGGGCGTGTTTGTAAACGAACCATCCGTTGAGCAGGGTGATGCTGAAAGTGTCAAGGTCGTACACATCACAGGTAAAGATCTTGTCAACATCCATGCTTCGGCTTTGGTTGCTGAAGTCAAACACAAACTCGGTATTCAGCAGGGGGGTCAGGTCGGTAAACCGCCAGCTTTCCTGTTTTATGGATGGAAATCCATTGTCGCGGAACCGTGAAAAGGCATGTTGGCGTATCCTGTTCACCATGGGGGTGGCGTTACCGCGTATGGCTTCCTGTTCTTTGTGATAGAGTTCAAGAAGCTTTTCTTTCATCAAGGTGGTATGTGTGGTTTCCATGATCGGGTCTCTTGTGTGGATATGCAATGGCCGTGTCAGGCAGCGTTGCCGGCACCGGCTTCTTTCTTCACCCAGTCGTAGCCTTTCTCTTCCAGCTCCACAGCCAGCTCTTTGCCGCCGCTTTTGATGATGCTGCCATCGTAAAGCACGTGGACGAAGTCGGGGATGATATAGTCAAGCAACCTTTGGTAGTGGGTGATCACGATGGTGGCATTGTCTTTTCGGCGGAGTTTGTTCACCCCGTTGGCAACCACCTTCAGTGCGTCGATGTCGAGCCCCGAGTCTGTCTCGTCGAGAATGGCCAGGCGCGGCTCCAGCATGGCCATCTGGAAGATCTCATTTTTTTTCTTCTCACCGCCTGAAAAACCTTCATTTACGGAGCGGCTGGCCAGCTTCGACTGGATGTCCACCATCTTTTTCTTCTCTTCCATGACCCTGAGAAACTCTGCCCCGGTGAGGGGGTCTAACCCCAGGTGTTTGCGTTTCTCGTTGATGGCGGTACGCATGAAGTTGGCAATGCTTACCCCGGGGATCTCCACGGGGTATTGAAATCCGAGGAAGAGGCCTTCCCTTGCCCTTGTTTCTGCCGGCATGTCAAAAATGTTCCGGCCCATGTAGGTGATCTCCCCTTTGTCGACATCAAACAGGTCTCTTCCGGCAATAACGGATGCCAGGGTGCTCTTGCCCGAGCCGTTGGGCCCCATGATGGCATGCACCTCGCCCTCTTTGACGTCAAGGTTCAGGCCTTTCAGAATGGTCTTGCCATGTATGGAAACAGTTAAATCTTTTATTGTCAGCATGTAAATAATATATAAAAATTTGATGTATCAAAAATACGCACCACCACTCCCTGTAATCTTCTTGTCAAAGCCTTATCCCACGCTTCCTTCCAGGTTTACCGACAGCAGTTTTTGGGCTTCCACGGCGAACTCCATAGGGAGTTTTGAGAGCACCTCTTTGGCGTAGCCGTTAACGATCAGGCCGATGGCGCCCTCCATGTCAATGCCACGTTGGAGGCAGTAGAAGAGCTGGTCTTCCGATATCTTGCTGGTTGTGGCTTCATGTTCCACGATGGAGGAGCGGTTCCCGACGTCAATATACGGGAAGGTGTGCGCCCCGCACTGGTCTCCAAGCAACAGGGAGTCGCACTGTGAAAAATTGCGGGCATTCTCGGCTTTGCGGCCCGTCTTAACGAGTCCCCGGTAACTGTTGTTGCTTCGGCCACCGGAGATCCCCTTGCTGATGATGGTACTTTTCGTGTTCTTCCCCAGGTGGATCATCTTGGTGCCCGTATCGGCCTGCTGCCTGTTATTGGTTACAGCCACAGAATAAAACTCCCCGGTGCTGTTGTTGCCTTTCAATATGAGGCTTGGATATTTCCAGGTGATGGCTGACCCGGTCTCCACCTGTGTCCAGGAAATTTTGGCGTTATCCCCTTCGCAGATGCCCCGTTTGGTGACAAAGTTGTATACGCCCCCTTTGCCTTCCTTGTCGCCCGGCCACCAATTTTGTACTGTGGAATATTTTACTTCGGCGTCCTTGTGCGCGATGATCTCCACGATGGCTGCATGCAGCTGGTTTTCATCACGAATGGGGGCGGTACATCCTTCCATGTAGCTTACATAACTGCCTTCCTCTGCCACGATCAGGGTGCGTTCAAACTGTCCTGTTTTTGCTGCGTTTATCCGGAAGTAGGTGGAGAGCTCCAGGGGGCATTTTACGCCCTTGGGAATATAGGCGAAGGACCCATCACTGAACACAGCTGAGTTCAAAGCGGCAAAATAGTTGTCGGTATAAGGGACCACAGTGCCCATGTGTTTTTTTATCAGGCCGGGATGTTTTTGCAGGGCTTCACTGAAGGAGCAAAAGATAATGCCATGTTCGGCGAGGGTCTTTTTAAAGGTGGATCCCACCGACACACTGTCCATTACTGCATCAACCGCCACCCCTGCGAGCATTTTTTGTTCATCCAGTGGAATGCCCAGCTTTTCGAAGGTCTCCAGGAGCTCGGGGTCAACCTCGTCGAGACTGTCGTATTTTGGCCGTTTGCGGGGTGCAGAGTAATAGATGAGGTCCTGATAGTTAATGGGCGGATATTCTACATGGGCCCAGTCCGGCTCTTTTAATGTCTTCCAGTGCCGAAACGCTCGCAGACGAAACGCCAGCATGAAATCCGGCTCATTTTTTTTTGCAGAGATAAAACGCACCGTGTCTTCTGTCAACCCGGGAGGTGCCTGATCCATCTCAATATCGGTATAAAAACCGTATTTGTAATCCGACCCGCCTATTTCTTCCAGTATCTGGTTGTTCTTGTCTGACATCTTGGGATGCGCTTATTTATTGTTTAGCTGCTTAAGGATTTAATCGTTCCCTCGTTCTTTCTTTCCTTCGTTCTTTCATTCATACGCAAAGATATGAAAGATGCCTGTTATTGCATAGAAGTTAAACAAGCCAAAAGAAATTATGTTTAGGGTTGCAGCAGTGAGGTGTCGCCGATCATTTCCAGGCCGGCGTTGTGACCGGTCCCTTCAAACAAGGGATGACCCTGTTTGTTGGTAAGGGCTACATATAGTCGTGAATCAATACTTTCGAATATGATCCTGTCCATTTGCCCCTGCATGGGCGCCTTGAGGGCTCCTTTTTCTTGTGGACCTGCTTCTTTTTCGCCTTCGACGTGCAGGAAAAAATCTTTGCCCTCGATACACACGGTCACATGGTCGCCGTCCCGTTCGAGGTTTTTGATCTTTGCCCCGGAATAGGTGGCAAAATGGGTTTGTTTATTGTTGCTGAGAAGAAACCCGAGGAATCCCGGAAAGGTTTTTCCTGTCCATGGGACCCTGGCAATTGAGAGCATGAAGGAAGCCCCTGGTTGTTCGAAGCTGTTTGACTGCATCCACACCCATGCTTCAGGCATGGAGGAGCCCCAGTCTTTTTCAATGTATCCTCTGCCCCCGGTAAAATCTGTTTTTTTTCCGTTAATGCTGATCGTCCCTGCAACATCATGGTCCATGCTGACCACCCCGTGGTAGCATTCCATGAGGGGCACATAACGGTACCATCCCATGATGCCGGGTCTTTTCAGGGACACAGGGAATTTGACCTGCTTTGAAAACGAGAGTTGGCCGCGGATGTGGTCTGTGCCGGATCTGAGGTCGATCTCGGCGCCATTGGAAGAGAAGTAGTTGTTGCCCACCCGCACAGCAAATTGATTTTGGGCATATCTGAAATCTTCCAGCGGGTATTTGAAATACCATGTTTTGCCAGTCTTGCCGTTGATGGCCTGAACAAAGGCATGGTGTCGTGCGTCACCCATCGATATGCCCGGGATAAAGGCCATGGTGTCTTTTCCACCGGTGCTGACATTTTTAATGTACCATCCCTCAAAATAGTTCTTGTGTTTTCTGTTGCCCTGGAACCATTCCGGGTGCCATATTTTTTTCAGGTCATGGGTTGAGGGCCATCGGTTATGTTTTATTTGCAACATATTGTTGATGGGATTCTGGTCATTTTCCATGTCTGGCAATGTGTTGATCGGTAGAACCAGCCACAGGCGCGAATTGTTCAGGGCGTGGCCTGCAGGACGAAGTTTTGTGGGTGTTATTTCAGGTGGTTTCTTCCGGAGTCACAAGTAGTTTAAAGCCTTTCCCGTGAACGTTAAGAAGTTCAATGGATGGGTCTTCTTTCAGGTATTTACGGAGCTTTGCAATGTAAACATCCATGCTTCTTGCATTGAAGTAGTTGTCGTCGAGCCATATTTTTTTAAGCGCCTCTGACCTGTCAAGTACATTGTTTACCCTGTCGCACAGCATTTTCAGCAGCTGGGCTTCTTTAGATGTGAGTTTTTCCTCCTGGCCGTCTTTTTTAAGGATCTGGCGCGAATAATCGAAGGTGTATTTCCCTATACGGAACAGTGTTTTCTCTGTGTCGCCGACCTTTTCGGGGTAGGTCCTGCGATAGATGGCGTTGATCCGAAGCAGCAACTCTTCCATGCTGAAGGGTTTGGTGAGGTAGTCGTCGGCACCGATCTTCAATCCCTCGAGAATGTCTTCCTGCATGTTTTTTGCAGTAAGGAACAGGATGGGCACTTTTTTATCCACCTTACGTATCTCTTTTGCCAGTGCGAAGCCGTCTTTCACCGGCATCATCACATCCAGGATGCAGAAGTTGAAGTTTTGCTCCAGAAAGGCGTCATGTGCTTCCTGGCCGTCCATGCAGAGTGTGGTTGGGAAGCCTTTGGCTTCAAGGTAAGCCTTTAAGATTGTACCGAGGTTTGCATCGTCCTCAGCAAGCAGGATCTTGATGTTGGGTGTTTCCATAATTTACTTTTGTTGTGGTTTGTTCTGGGATGCTTCTCCTCTGCCATCGTACCCGAAAGGAATAAACACAGTGAACCGCGATCCTTTCATGGGTTCGCTTTCCAGGGATACGCTGCCGCCATGTTTTTCGGCGATGGCTTTCACATAGCTGAGGCCTAAACCAAAGCCTTTTACATCATGGATGTTTCCCGTAGAAACCCGGTACAGGTTGTCAAAGATTTTCTTTTGGTTGGCGCGGCTTATGCCAACACCGTTGTCTTCAAAATGGATCAACACCCCTTCGCTGGTATTTTCGGTGCTAACCGTGATACGCGGTGCGTGGGGCGAATATTTGTTTGCGTTATCGAGCAGGTTGGAAAAGACATTGGTGAGGTGCACCTTATCTGCCTGCACATAGCTGTACTCTGCATTAAACCTGGTGATGATCTGGCCGTGCCTGGCTTTCACCTGCAGCCCGGTTTTTTGGATCGCATTCTCTACCAGTTCGTGAAGATCCAGCCCGGTGAGATTCAAACGTATCCTGGCCTTTTCAATAAGGGCTGTCTGCAACACTTTTTCTGTCAGCAAACCCAGTCGCTCATTCTCTTCGTTGATCACATTGATATAACTTTGGTAAAGCGTTTCAGACTTTTTTACGTCCTGGTCGCTCAATGCCTGGCATGCAAGGGAAATCGTCGAGATGGGTGTTTTTAGCTCGTGCGTCATGTTGTTGATAAAGTCATTCTTCATCACCGACAGTCTCTTTTGGCGGAAAATGGTGAAAATGGTAAAGGCAAACGAGGAGGTGATGATCAGAATGAGTACGATGGATGTCCCCAGCATGGCGTTCATCTGCGACAATATATATCTTTCCTGTTGTGGGAAATGGAGGAGCAGGTATTCCGGGTTGATAAAAATATCGTTTGGGAACAGGTGAAAGGCATATTGGCTTTGCAGCAGCTCATGGGTGTGCAAACCTGTCTTTTCTTGAATCAATGCATGTTGCACAGGGTTGTAAACACCGAACTCATAGGGAGTTTTAATGCCCTGGGTGTGAAGTTCGTGGCCCAGCAAGGAGTCCAGTGCCGTCATGCTCTCTTCGTCCGACACCTGAAAACTGTATCTGCTGGAAAACAAGTCGTCGAAAAGGTCATTAATGATCTTGCTCCTCTCAAAAAAGGCACTTAAGGGATCCCGGCCGACGGACCGGCTCGTTTCGGGAAGGTATCCCTCATGGCGTTCCCGGGCCCCGTCCTCGCCATTAAGAGAGCTTGTGTCGTGGGTGCTGAGGGGGTGTTCGTCACCAAGCTGATCGCGCAGCTGAAGCCCAAAATCCTGCCAGAAAAGTCCGGACATGGATTCACTGTGCAGGCTGTGATTTGATTGCTGGGAAAAAATCTGGTCGTAGTAAATACGGTTTAACGAGTCGAGCATATGACTCAGTTGGCTCAGGTGGTGGTGGCGTTCCTGGTGGTGGATTATTTTGCGCGTCAGCTCCTGCTTGTTGAATTTGTAGATGGCCCTTGAAGCTGCTTCGCTGACCCCACGATCGAAGTTCACCTCCTTAATCGACACAGCATTACGGATCCAGTAAAGCTGAATGCCGAGCAGGCCCATCAATGAGATGGTGATGGCGATGATGACCAGGATGATAAACCGCTTCTTCATCTTTGATTATTTAAGTTGACAGCATCTGGGTCTTTACATAAAGGTCATATATATTGAGATGTCTGAATATGTTCTGCGGGTTCGGGCCCATTGGCTAACTGTTGGCTAAGCGCCAGAGGCCAAAGGCCAGAACCATTCTTCAGTGCATATTGTTTTAACCCCTGTTTATCCGGTTGCGGTCATGGCCCGGTTCCTCAGGATCCCTGACAAAAGCCGGGACGAATTTGTTATGGCCCAAAGACCGGATTAAAGGATTGAAAATTGTCCAATAACCTTCCTACAAAAGTAAAAGGGAAAATCTGTGTTTGCTTGGGTTTAACACACTTTAACACCCTTTAACTTTTTTTAAGTCATTGAAACAGAGGGTTGTGAAAAGAGGCTACATCCTTTCTTCCACCTTTTTCCAGTCAACGATTTTCCAGAATGCATGGACATACTCCGGCCTTCGATTTTGATAGTCAAGGTAGTAGGCATGTTCCCACACGTCGCAGGTAAGCAATGGCTTTTTCCCCTGGCGAAGGGGGTTGTCGGCATTGCCGGTTTGGACGATCTCCAGTTTGCCTTGCTGGTTTTTGACCAGCCAGGTCCAGCCCGACCCAAAGAGGGTGGTGGCTGCATCGCTGAACTCTTCTATGAACTTTTCAAAGGTCCCGAAACTGTCGTTGATGGCTTCCAGCAACTTCCCTTTCGGCTCGCCCCCACCGTTGGGCGAAAACCCTTCCCAGTAAAACGTATGGTTCCAGACCTGCGCGCCGTTGTTGAATATTCCACCTTCAGCCTTGGTGATAATCTCTTCCAAAGAGGCTTCTTCAAAAGGCGTTCCGGGAATCAGGCCATTCAATTTTTTCACATACGTCATATGGTGTTTGCCATAATGGGTTTCAATGGTCTTTTTTGAGATGTGTGGCTCCAGTCCTTCCGGTGAATAAGGCAATTTTGGTAAAACATGTGTCATGGCGATGGTTTTTTGTGAATGGTTTGGGCTAAATTAAAAAAAAAGTAGCACATACAAATTCCGGATGATTTGTGTTCGTTTACGGACAAGAATGTGCAGGTGCGGGCATGACCACGGGCGGAAAGACTGGCCAATCGCATGGCTGGCCATGAACCGCTGGCTCGACAACTTCGCCTATCGCATCTCCATACAGCTGTGGATGTTTGTGTTGGCAGCCATCCTGGCAATGCTCATTGCATTGGCAACGATCTCCTTCCAGGCCATCCGGGCTGCACTGGCCGACCCGGTGAACGCGCTGAAATATGAATGACAGGAAGGCCTGTTAGTAAAAATATCAAAAGGCCAGGTGGCATAACCCAACTTTTTGTTCTATATTGCGTTTCCGTATCCGTTCATTTGCCCATGCCGGACTAAAAGACCGGGCCATGCAAATGTACCGGAGCAATCCGCCATGCACTATGGCAACGCTTGTGTGTGAATGTTTTCTTATGGTCCGTTTCATTTTCCTTTTTATGTTTCTTCATGTGGCGGTTGCGGGAGCTGCCGGCCTAATACAGGCAGCCCCGGAATTGCCTTATTCATGCGACAGGGTAGAGGCAGGGGATGACCCTGAAGCATTGCTTGATACATGCATGGTGGCACTTTACGGCTTCCGTTTTCTGAAAGCTGACTCACTAAGCCTTCAGTTGCTGGACAACCACCCCGACAACCATCTGTCGCACTTTGCCCGTTCCCATTACTATTGGTGGATGATGATCTCCCTCCCGCCAGATAATGAGGCAGTCGCCGGCTTCAACAATAGCATTCAACGTGCCAGAGAGCTGTTCGACAAAAAGATCGCAGGGGAAAAGAACCCCGGCCATTCCGATCTGTTCTATGCCATCAGCCTGTCAGCGATGAGTGCCCGCCATGACCTGATGGCAGGAAAATATCTGCGTGCATTGAACAGGGGAAGAAATGCCTATGCTTCCATTAAACATTCGTTGGGACAGGAAGAGACATTCGATGGACTATATCTTACCTCAGGCTTGTACCACTACATGGCCGAAGCGGCTGTTAGCCGGTATCCGTTTTTAAGAATATACCAGCTGCTCTTCCCGGCAGGCGACAAAAAACTTGGCCTTTCTCAACTGAAAAAGGCTGCTGATCTCGATCATCCGGTATGGCAAACAGAAGCTACCTACTTTTTGATGCGCATATTTCTTGAAATGGAAAATGACCCGGAACAGGCCCTTCATTATGCTGAAACACTCACCGGCCGGTTTCCTGAGAACCTTATTTACCAATATTACCAAATGCTTGCCCTAAAAGAGGCAGGAAAGGAACAGGATGCCCTTGACCGGCGACAGGTGTTCAGCAATGCTGCCATGATGAATGAAGGGCTGAGCGACATTCAGAGGAAGTATTTCCTGGAGCTGGCAGATGAATTGTTTCATTCCCCGCAACAATAGTTAACCGGATTAAGAGGGCTCCGTTTTATTTTAACATGGATGTGAATAAAAAAATCGTATATTCGGTACGGAATATCTGAAACCGGTTGTCATCAGAAGCATGTACTGGATCACACGCTTATATCATTTTATTTTGCCGCCAAAAGGCTGGCGCTCAACTGTTGTGATCCTGGCCGGTATTTTTACCGGCATTCTGCTGCTGGTAATACATATATCCAACGCTGCATCCTATGTCGGAGACGAACCGGAAACCTGCACGAATTGTCATGTGATGTACCCCTATTATGCCTCCTGGAGCAAAGGAAGCCATGGCAGGGAGGCCACATGTGCAGAGTGTCATGTGCCCCAGGATAACCTTTTCAGAAAGTATTATGTTAAGGGCACCGACGGATTAAAACATGCCACCTACTTTACCTTTCGCTGGGAACCGCAGGTAATACAGATCAAAAGCCGGGGCACAGGCGTAGTTCAGGAGAACTGCATACGCTGCCATCTTGATATGGTCGACATGGTGCAGCTTGTTGAGGTGACCGGTGCCGGCGCCAAAGAAGGTGAGGGTAAGCTGTGCTGGGACTGTCACAGGGAAACACCGCATGGCAGCGTCAGAAGCCTGTCGGCCGCCCCGCATGCGTTGGTGGAACGACTCCCTTCGGTGATGCCTGAATGGCTTCTCAGGCTGGCAGGTCACGAAGCCGGGCGGACGACATCCAGGGTTGTTGAATATCCAAACTAAACAGTATAATCCCATGAAGCGAATCAGAGAAATTTCGGAACAGAGGCCATGGTTAAACTGGGTGCTGTTCTTTGCTACAGTTCTGCTTGTGTTTATCATTGGGCTATTTGCAGCCTCCATCATTGAACGGCGCAGTGAGGCGCAGCTGTATTTTCAGATGGTGAGTCCAATCCCTGAGTGGGAGCCCGACAACGAGGTGTGGGGCAACAATTTTCCCCGGCAATATGAAAGGTACCTGAAAACGCTCGACACCACATTTGCCAGCAAATATTACGGTTCGGTAATGATAGATTACCTGGAAAAATATCCTGAGTTGGTGGTCATGTGGGCTGGTTATGCTTTTTCGCGCGACTACAACCAGGGCCGTGGGCACTACTATTCTGTCACTGACGTTTGGAACACACTTCGCACGGCTGTTCCGCAACCTGCCACATGCTGGACATGCAAGAGCACGGATGTTCCCCGGATCATGAATGAAGTGGGAGTGGCCGGTTTTTACAACCAGACTTGGGCCGGGATGGGACCCAACATCCAGCACCCCATCGGTTGCCAGGATTGTCACGACCCGGAAACCATGAATTTGCGGATTACCAGGCCGGCTTTGAAAGAGGCTTTTGCGCGGCAGGGCATCGATATCAACGACGCCACCCGTCAGGAGATGCGGTCATTGGTTTGTGCACAATGTCATGTGGAATATTATTTTGCAGAAGACAACTATCTCATGTTCCCGTGGGATAAAGGATTTACTGCTGATGCCATGGAGCGTTACAAAGACAGTATCGACCATGTTGACTGGGTTCATGCCCTGAGCCGTACGCCCATGCTCAAAGCCCAGCACCCCGACTATGAGCTGTATAAAACAGGCATCCATGCACAGCGCGATGTTTCATGTGCAGACTGTCACATGCCCTATATGCGGGAAGGGGGCATCAAATTTACAGACCATCACCTGGTGAGCCCCCTAAATAAAGTGGAGAAGTCGTGTATGGTATGCCATCGCGAAGATGAGGAGGCCCTGGTTTCCAGGGTTTACGAACAACAGGACAGGGTGAGCGAACTCCGCCGCATCGCGGAAAAAAACCTGGCACGCGCCCATATCGAAGCAAAGCATGCCTGGGAGGCAGGCGCCACCGAAGAAGAAATGGCGCCCATACAGCAGCTTATAAGACATTCACAGTGGCGTTGGGATTGGGTGGCGGCAGCCAACGCCATGGGGTTCCACTCCCCCTCGGAAGCCCTCAGGGTGCTGGCAACATCGATACAGAAAAGCCAGGAAGCAAGCCTGAAGATGACCTCCATCTTCCGCAAATACAATGTGGACTATCCCATTGAGATGCCGGACCTCTCTACCAAAGAAAAAGCACAGGCATTCATTGGCCTTGATATGGAACAGGTCAATAAAGAAAAAGCAGAATGGAAACAAAACGTTCTGCCACAATGGTTGTCCCAGAATTAACAAGCGGTTTTTCGCATCAATGCCTGAAACATAAAAAAACCCCTTGCAACGAGTTTTGTTACAAGGGGCTCCCTGTACCCGGGGCCGGGGTCGAACCGGCACGATATTGCTATCATTGGTGTTTGAGACCAACGCGTCTACCAATTCCGCCACCCGGGCATGGCCCCTGGATGCTGATCTGCCTCCATTGGGCGTGCAAATTTAACCAATCCTGAATCTTTTAACAAAAAAAATTGCACAACCATCCCAGAAGGCCACGAAGTATTGTGATATTATTTATACTTTTGTCGTAAGGTGATTTCCCGGTTTTTTATGGCAAGCACGAAAAAAGCCGGATTTTATTAACACCATAAAACCTTCTGTCATGGCCTCTGTAGTGAAAATTTTTTCTGGTTCCGCTTCCCGGGTGCTTGCAGAAAAAATTGCTGAAAATTATGGGAAGCCTTTGGGCAAGGAGTTGATCCAGTATTTTGCTGATGGTGAGTTTCAGCCTTCTTATGAGGAGACATTGCGGGGCAATGACGTATTCATTATTCAGAGCACCTTTGCGCCGGCGGATAATTTGATGGAGTTATTGCTGATGATCGATGCGGCACGCCGCGCTTCCGCAAAACAGGTGGTTGCGGTGATCCCTTATTTTGGTTTTGCGCGCCAGGACAGAAAAGACAAACCGAGGGTGTCTATCGGCGCAAAACTCATTGCAAACCTGCTGATGGCGGCCGGGGTGAACCGTATCATCACCATGGACCTTCATGCTGACCAGATCCAGGGCTTTTTTGATGTGCCGGTTGACCACATGTATGCTTCCGCCATTTTTGCACCCTACCTGAAACGGCTCAACCTGACCAACCTGGTCATGGGCTCGCCCGACACCGGCGGCACACGGCGTGCCGGCGCATATGCCAAGTTTCTCAACAGCGAGCTGGTGATATGCTACAAACAACGCGAAAAGGTCAATGAGGTTGAACGCATGACCCTTATCGGCGACGTGAAAGACAAAGATGTAGTGCTGGTGGACGACATCATCGATACTGCCGGATCCATCACCAGGGCAGGTGCCATGATGATGGAAAAAGGGGCAAAAAGCGTCAGGGCCGTTTGTACACATCCCGTTTTCAGTGGCAAAGCGTATAACCGTATCGCAAACAGCGTCTTTAAAGAGGTGATCGTGTCCGATACCATCCCCCTGAAAAAAGAATGTCCGAAAGTTCGCGTGCTCACAGCATCCAAACTCTTCGCCGACGTCATTCAACGTGTCCATAACCATGAATCCATCAGCTCCCACTTTGAGTTTGGCACCATTTTGTAGCACCCCTGCTGATACCCCCTGACAGGTAAAAAAACCTGTTCTTTCAGCAGGTGCTGTTTTTGATCCGGGTCATGCTTCCTTTTTCCGCACAAAGTGTTATCTTTGCACGCTGTTTTTTCGGGGTCATGCAAATGAACCCCTTCATATTCAAACATTTTAATCTGTAGATTCATGAAAAAAGTATCTGTGAGCGGTTCTCCACGCGAGAACGTAGGGAAAAAAGATGCGAAAAGACTCCGCCGTGAAGGCTTCGTGCCTTGCGTCGTTTACGGGGGAAAAGAACAAATCCAGTTTTTCACTTCAGAGAAAAGCTTTAAGGATATCATCTATACTCCCGATGCCTGTATTGTAAAACTCGATATCGATGGGAAAAAGATGGAAGCAGTGCTTCAGGAAACTCAGTTTCATCCGGTGACCGACAGCATTTTGCATGCCGACTTCCTGGAAATATATCCCAATAAACCTGTAAAAATGGCCATCCCGATAAGGGTCACTGGTGACAGCCCGGGGGTCCTTGCCGGCGGAAAAATGCTGGTCAAGCGACGCCGCCTGGAGGTCATCGCTTTGCCGGATCAGCTGCCTGCCGAAATTGAAATCGACATTTCCTCCCTGGAAATTGGCGATTCTGTGGTCGTTGGTGAATTATCACTCGAGAATGTCAAGTTTGCAGATCCTGAAAATTCAGTGGTCGTCCTCGTTAAATCCGCCAGGGCTGCGATGATGGCACCGGTAGACCTTGAAGAGGAAGAGGGAGAAAAGGTTGAAGGAGAAGAGGTTGAAGGGGAAGGTGAAGAAGGTGAAGGAGAAACCAAAGGCGATGCTTCAGGAGAGAAACAACCCACAGAGGAAAAGTGATGCCCACGGCACCGCTTGTTGTTGCGGGTGGTGTGTGATGAACTGCGGATGCTGACCATGCCGGGATGTTGGCCCTTTGGGGATCTCTTGTTGCAGGGATGGCTGAAACTCGTTTTAGTGATGAAATACCTGGTTGCCGGATTGGGAAATATCGGGCCTGAATACACCGACACACGCCACAATATTGGTTTCATGGTGGTGGACAGATTGGCGGCAGGACGTGAGGTGACATTTGCGCCGGCACGGTATGGCGACATGGCCACCTTTCGCTGGAAAGGGCGGATTTTTTATTTGCTGAAACCTTCCACCTATATGAACCGAAGCGGCCGCCCTGTATTGTATTGGTTGAACAGGGAGAAGGTGCCGCTTGAAAACCTCCTGGTGATCGCTGATGACGTTGCGTTGCCCACAGGCTATTTGAGGATGCGGCCCAAAGGAGGCCCGGGTGGCCACAATGGCCTTTCGGATATCATCGAAACCCTGGGGAGCAACCAGTTTGCGCGCCTGCGCTGTGGGATCGGCAGCGACTACCCGGCAGGTTTCCAGTCGCAATATGTCCTTGGAAAATGGACAGAGGAGGAGCTGCAGATCGTTAAGCCACAAATAGATGTTGCCTGCGACATGGTGATCAGCTTTGGCCTCCAGGGTGTTGCGAGAACCATGAACCAGTACAACAAAAAGAAGCCCTAATGCGCTCTCCCTGATAGCTTCTTTTACACCACCAACCCTGTGGTTGCCAAGGCATCATGCCGGCTGCAGAATATCTGTAACAAATGGAGCAGGCAAAAGAAAAGGGTTATATCAAATCATCGATGAACTTCTGCTCCCGTGCACGTCCCTCGTTGTACAGTTTGATCCACGCCGTTAGGCCCATGATGGCCAGCACAAGAAAAACAGAAAACTGAAAGCTTGTGAACACCAACCCCTTAATAAAGTAAAGCGGAATAGAGATGATATTCCCCGCGATCCAGTAGATCCAGTTCTCTATTTTTTTCCGCGCCATATACCACATCCCGATCAGGAAGATGGAGGTGGTGAAAGAGTCCACATAGGGGATGTACGAATTCATGTATTCGTGATCGTCTTGCTTGAAGATGTATATCAATGCGAATATTACCACGTATAATACCGGGATCAACCCGATGCCTGTCGCTTGCTGCTTTTTGGTGTTCCACCGGATGGGGCGCACCCGTTTCAGGTCATCCCTGCGGGTCCAGACATACCAGCCATAGATGCTCATGCTGGTATAGAACAGGTTGATCCCCATATCTGCGTACAGCTGGATGTTAAAACAGATGTAGATGTAAATGACGGTGCTGACAATCCCGGTAGGGTAGACCAGCAGGTTTGCCTGGCGGGCGAACCACACGCTGAGGATACCAAAGAATACGGCGATCAGTTCCAGCCAGGTGGTCGCCATTACATTATCATAAAACAATTCGAGGAAAGTGCTTTCCGGCATTTCAGGCCATGGGTTTGATTGAAAAAGGAATGGGGTCAGGGCGATGGTTCATTGTCTAAGCTGTCGGGCCGTTTCTTCTGCCTGGCGGAATACCCTCATGAAGTTGCCCGACCAGATCTTTTCGATATCTTCCTTGCTGTATCCGCGCTTAACAAGTTCAAGGGTGATGTTTCCCAGCTCGGAAACATCGTAACAGTCCTCCAGCGCCCCACCACCGTCAAAGTCGGTGCCGATCCCCACGTGGTCGATGCCTGCCAGCTCAACCACATGGTCTACATGGTCCACCAGGTCGGATACTGTCGCCATGGGTGCCGGGTACTTGCTGTTCAGGGCCCACCACTCTTCCCTTGCCTGGGCCATCTCCTCATCGGTGAGGTCCTGGAAGTTGTCCCACTTTTCCCTAAGCTCTGCGAATGCGGCTTGTCTCTCCGGGTCAGGCTCCAGCTCTTTGACATAGGCACTCAGGACACACAGTTGCAAGACGCCACCGTTTTCTGCCAGGGCGAGGATCATGTTGTCGTCAAGGTTCCGGGGATGGTCACAGATGGCTCTGGCGTTCGAGTGGGAGGCGATAACGGGTGCTTTGGTTACTTCAAGCACATCATAAAATGCCGCATCAGAAATATGGGTGACATCCACCATCATGCCGAGGCGGTTCAACTCCTTGACGACTTCTACGCCAAAGTCAGACAGGCCCTCATGCAACGGTGGGGCAGAGTCTGTTGACGCATCGCAGATCTGGTTGTGCCGGCTATGGGAAAGTCCCATGTAGCGGCTGCCCAGGTCGTAATAGGTCTGGATAAGGGAGAGGTCTTTACCTATAGGATAACCGTTTTCGTTCCCAATATATATGGCAAAGCGCCCCTCATCGCGCAGGCGGTAAGCGTCTTCGGGCGTCAAAGCCAGCCCGGCTGTTTCCTGGTGCGTATCCAGGGCCTCATGGATCAGGGTAAAAATATCCAGCGCCCTCTGGTGGTTCAGGTCAAAGGCTTCGGGGGTCAATGCCCCTTGTCCGAGGAAAACAGCAAAGAAGACCGCATCCAGCCCCCCTTCCTCCATGCGTGGAAAGTCCAGCTTGCCACCACGATCATGGGGGTCATTTCGCTCACCGATGTCGAAGTCATCCCGCATGAGCATCAACGGGGTGTCCACATGAGAATCGAGGGTAAGCACTTCGGCATGTATTGCCTCGGCTTCCTGCCTCAAACGCTCTTCAGGCGAGGTGCAGGAAACGACAAAAAACAAACTAAAAAAAAGTGTAAAAGTCAGTGAGAAAGAAGAATATTTCATAAACCACAACGATTGAAAGGTTTAAAACACCAATATATCAAACAGGGCACCTGAAGCCTGTGTAAAGCCTGCTTTTCATGACCCCGGGCCATAAACAATAGCCAACAGCCACCAATTTGAGGGTGTAAATATACATGAATTTTTTTCATTCGAAATTACACACAGACGAATGAAAAAAGATCATGTGAAAGCGAAGCGGTTCCTCCTGTACACCAGCATTTTGTATATTGTTTTTTTACAAAATGATGGTGTTTTTTTAC
>SLCY01000049.1 GCA_007125585.1 Bacteroidales bacterium | reverse complement strand
TCAACGCCTGTCAGGACGCTGGAAAAGGCCGTGGCCACCGCCCACAGGTCCGGATTGCAGTATGTTTATATCGGCAATGTACCGGGACACAGAAACAATTCAACATACTGTCCCGGATGCACCAATCGGTTGGTACACCGGTCGCATTTCTCGGTGCTGAGCAACAACATAGCAAATGCATCGTGCAATGAATGTGGACACACCGTGCACGGGATCTGGCAATGATGAACAGAATGATAACGAAAAGGATTATGATAAAAGCCATCAGGATCAGGACAAAACCTGCAGGAGCCTGATGAAGGCTAGCAAGGTCGCAATATAAAAACAAGGAACATGTTATCAACCTTCAAACGTTGATGCACTGTTTCTATAAAACAGCAAACCGGAAAGCAATCAACCATGGAACCGACGAACCGCAGGGAGTTTTTGCGCAAGGCATTTTTGGGGACAGGTGCAGTGCTGTCGCTGGGGTGTTTGGCACCGGGCAACATTCTCCACCCGGAACCCCGCAGCCCCATTCCAGGTTCCGGGTCGTTGCCGAAGCACGATTCAATGAAAAAACTATCGCCCAGGGAGGCCATGTACTATACCAGGCTCGACAGGAACCGTGTCCGCTGCGACCTTTGTTATCGCAAGTGCATTATTCCAGAGAACGGAACCGGATTTTGCCGTGTCAGGGAGAATACCGGGGGGAAGCTGTACAGTTTGGTTTACGGCAATGCGGCTGGACTGCAGATAGACCCCATTGAGATGGAGCCAATGTACCACATGCTGCCGGGACACAGCAATTTGTGTGTGTATACCGCTTCATGCAATTTCCGCTGCAAGCATTGCCACAACTGGCATATTTCGCAGCGGGGGCCTTCACAAATCACTGCACGCCAACACAGTGCCCGGGATATAGTCCGCATGGCAAAAAGGAGGGGTTGCAGATCCATTTCGCACAGCATAAACGAGCCAACCGTGTTCTACGAATACATGTACGACATTGCACGCGCGGCAAAAGAGGAGGGTTTGCTTACCCTGTTTCACACCAACGGATACATCAGTCCGGAACCGCTCCGGGATGTACTGCACTACATGGATGGTGTGACGGTTGACCTGAAAGCTTTTTCCGAAGGGTTCTATACCGATATTTCCATGGCAAGCCTGGAGCCGGTTCTGGAGACGTTGCAGATCATACGGGAAAACAATGTGCACCTTGAGATAGTACACCTGGTCATCCCCACGTTAAATGATAGTGTGGAAGAGATAGGCAAAATGAGCAAGTGGATTAGCAAAAATATTGGCCGCGATATCCCGTTGCATTTTAACAGGTTTTCGCCAATGTACCAGCTGACCAATCTGCCACCAACCCCGGTCAGAACACTTGAAGCAGCGGCAGACACAGCACGGCGGAACGGCCTGCGGTACATTTACATAGGCAACGTGCCCGGACACAAAACAGGGTATTCAACACATTGCCCCTCGTGCGGGAAACTCCTTATCAGGCGCACGCATTTTACCGTGGAGAGCAACGAGCTGAAAAACGGGCGGTGCGGTACGTGCGAAACGGAAATATACGGTATCTGGGAATGACACATCGTGTGATGCGACAAGATGAAACCCATACATGCAAAGCATAGGTTTAATAAAAATATATGCACATGGAAGCAGCAAGCCGACGACATTTTTTACGACAAGCACTGGTATGGTGCACGGCGTTTTTATCGTTTGGATGGTTGACAAAAAAAGGATATTGTTTTATGGTACCAGGATCGTTTGAATCTCCTTTCGGTGAATTTGGCGGCAGCGCCGGCAAGTCAGAAAACATACCGGCCAGGGAAGCAATGTATTACACCACGTTTGGGAGAAACCGGATCCGGTGCGAACTCTGTTACCATACATGTTCAATCGCTGCAGGCAGGCGGGGCTTTTGCCGGAACAGGGAAAACCGCCGGGGCAGATTGTACAACGTTGTTTACGGAAAACCTTCGGCCTTCAACATAGACCCCATAGAGAAAGAGCCGCAGCATCATATGTTGCCGGGCACGAACATGATCTGCATAGGCACTGCAGGATGCAACTTCAGATGCCGGCATTGCCATAACTGGCACCTGTCGCAACGATCTATCGAGGAAATAGGCAGATACCAGTACCACACACCGCAAGACATAGTTGATACAGCGTTACAACTTGAACTCCCCACCATCTCTTCCACCTACAATGAACCGACCGTGTTTTATGAATACGTGCTGGACATTGCAAAACTGGCAAAAGATGCCAGCATAAAGATTCTTTGGCATTCCAATGGGTACATGAAAACAGAGCCCTTAAAAGAACTGCTGCAATACACTGATGCCGTTACCATTGATCTAAAGGGGTTTTCCAAAAAAGCGTACGATAATTCATCCGCTGAATTGGAGCCAGTGCTAAAAACGCTGAAAACGATCCATGAAAACAACACCTGGCTGGAAATAGTGAATTTGGTCATACCCACCATCAACGATTCTGCAGAAGAGATCAGGGAAATGTGCATATGGATCCGGGACGAGTTGTCTGTGGAAGTCCCCATCCATTTTTCCAGGTTTTTCCCAAACTACCGGCTCAGAAACATTTCTCCCACGCCCATTGAAACATTGGAAAGAGCCCATGGCATTGCCCGGGAAGTTGGGTTGCATTATGTAACACTGGGAAATGTCCCCGGACATGTTTACAACTCAACGTTTTGTCCCAAATGCAACGAGATCCTTATCAGGCGAGTTCATTTCAATGTTATGAAAAACAATATCAGGGACGGAATATGTGTTTCGTGCGGCCATGAAATTCCCGGTATATGGTCCCAGACATGAGGAAGAGAATAGTTTATGCCGTAATCATAATGGGTTTTAGCGGGCTCGTAGCGCAAATCGTTTTGCTGCGCGAGCTAATGATCGCCTTTCTCGGCAACGAACTATCCATCGGCGTCATTCTTGCAAACTGGCTTATCCTGGAATCTGCGGGTGCTTTTTTGGTCGGGAGAAAAATATCGCAAGCCAGGAAAAAGCTTTTCTGGTTTATCCTGGTCACGATCCTGTTTTCGTTGTTTTTTGTTGCAGCCATCCATGTTGCCAGGGTGTTCAAAGACTTTTTGCCGTTGGTTCCCGGCGAGGGTTTGGGGATAGTGGTAATGTTTTACGTATCGTTTTTGATCCTTCTCCCGGTAAGTTTGCTGCATGGTGCATTGTTCACGTCGGGCTGCACACTGTATGCTGTTTATTCGTCACCCGGAAATAGCAAGCTCACCGAAAATACATCCGATGCAGTGAGCATAGCCAGGGTCTATATTTTTGAGACCCTGGGCACCATAGCCGGCGGGATACTGTTAACCTACCTGCTTATCCCCTATTTTCATTCCTTTAAGATAGCATGTGTGCTTGCACTGCTCAATACCGGTATTTGTGCGCTGCTGATGGAGCCCTTCTGGCGGCCGGGACTGCCTTTGCTCAAAAGATCAGCAAGCTTTGCAACCTTTGGCTTGCTGGCTTTGATCGTCTTTATCATTGTAAGCCCGGTTGCAGACAGGATGAACCTGTCTTCGATACAGCAGCAGTGGGGGAATCAGAACCTGGTGCACTACCGGAACTCCCATTACGGGAACCTGGTTGTCGTGGAAAGGGAGAAAGAATATACGTTTTTCGCTGACGGAGTCCCTGTCATCACATCGCCAAACCCCGACATCGTATTTACGGAAGAGTTTGTCCATTTTGCCATGCTGGCACATCCTGTCCCGCAAAACATATTGATACTGAGCGGTGGTGCAGGTGGCGTCATCAACGAGGCACTGAAATACGACATAAAGAGAATCGATTATGCAGAGGTCGACCCCTTGCTGCCAAAGATAATCAAGGAGTTTTCAACACCTTTAACAGAAAAGGAATTGAAGGATGAGAGGGTACATGTTCAGGATGTTGATGGCAGGTTTTACCTGAAAAGGACACCACATGCATACGATGTTATCTTTAGCGGCTTTACCGATCCATCAACATTGCAAACCAACAGGTTTTTCACCCGCGAGTTCTATTCCCTTGCAAACAACAAGCTGGCCCCCGGCGGGATGCTGGTACTGGCCATCCCCGGTTCGTTAACATATATAAGCCCTGAGCTCGCCGATTTAAATGCCGTGGTATATAATACGTTGCAAACAGTTTTTCCTTACATACGGATCATTCCCGGAGATGGCATCAACTTCTATATCGCCACCCGGTCGCAGGAGATTTGGGAAGCTGGCTATGATGTATTGATAGAAAGGCTGCATCAGCGCAAACTGGATTTGCACCTGATCACCCCCGGATACCTCGAATACAGGATGAGTCCCAGGTGGCTTGCATGGTTTTATGAACAGATGGAAGGAAGCTCGGAAAAAGTAAACAGCGATTTCAGGCCGCTTGGCGTGTTTTACAGCCTTGTGTACTGGAACGAAAAGTTCTCCCCTGCTTTCAACAATGTGTTTAAGCGCAGCGAAAACCTGGACGTTTACAGGGTCATGGCTGTGATCCTGGTGTTTTCAGCCTTGTTCTCCCTGTTTGCAATGCGAACGAAAAAGCCCTTGCAACCGGCATTGACACTCTGCATCTTTTCCACCGGTTTTGCAGGGATGTTGTTCGACCTGGTACTGATTTTTGCTTTCCAGGTGCTGTACGGGTACATATTTTACTGGCTTGGACTCCTGGTAACGGCATTTATGGCCGGTGTCATGGTAGGTGGCATACGAATGACCACATACCTCAGAAAAAAAGCCACAGCCATGACTGCATTGATCCGGCTCGAGATCATCCTGCTGGTTTTTGCCCTGTTGTTGCCGTTTGTCTTCCTGCATGCAGGCAGCCTGCTGGCGTATACCTGGTTCGATTATGCACTGCGGATGGTGTTCCTCCTGTTGTCGTTCTTTTCCGGGATACTGGTCGGGGCGGAATTTCCGCTTGCCAATAACGAATATTTGCGCATATCGCCAGATCTTAGTGGGACGGCCGGCTTGTTGTACAGTGCAGACCTGATGGGCGGATGGCTGGGCGGGATGGTTGGAGCGGTGGTGCTGTTACCGGTCCTGGGACTGTTCCAGACCGTCCTTGTCCTCGTGGTGCTGAAAACATGCAGTTTGTCCCTGCTGGTATTTTCCTCTAAAAAACAACCGTTTGCAGCCCGTCCATAAGCACTGCAAACACTGTATCGCCTTTTTGCTGTTTTGCGCTTCTGGACATTAAAAAAACAGGTTTTGGTAATAAAGAGGCGAAACCTAATCCCAATCTTCCAGCTGCACTACAATGTCGTTGCGACGGTTGATCATTTGGTAAGGCGAACTATATCCGAAGAATTGAAATTGTCCGGTATGCCTTATGCCTTGTGAATCAAGGGCTTTACGCAATTCCTCGATTTTGTTCGCTATTCTCCTGTCGTTGGCCCATCCGCCAAAACTAAGACCGGCCATGACCACCTCGGGCTTTTCATACAATTGGATGTCGCTGCGGTTTGGAGCGGGCAGCGTTTCCAGGGTATACTCAGACGGCATCATGAATTCCATTACCATGCCATCCTCCCAGCGCATGGCCACGGGAGCCGTCATAGCAATCCCTTCGTTGCGGTCATTGCCCCCGAAAATATAGGATGCAAGGGTGCGGAATCCATTGCCGGAGCCGGCGCGATAGGTCCCGGCATCAATATGCGTCCGGGCAAAAATGGCCTTTTCGTACAAACGAACCTCAAATCCCGGATAGGACTGTAAGACAGTATACGGGTATTCTTCAATGCCACCGCTTCTTTCTGAAGCCATCAGGCGTGTTACCGTGATGACAGACAATACGCTTATTGTTATGATGAAAGGTATTTTCATATTATTCAGATTTAATGATTGTTGCAAAATTTACTGATGCATTTTCAAGGCATCGGCCATTTTGCATATTCCTTTCATTATAACAAACGTGAGGGCAAAAGTGTTCTGCAGCATGCTGCATTACCTTACTGGTTGGCGGAATGCTGCTTCTTTCTTTTCCTAATTTCCCAGGGGTGCCCTGTGCCAGGGTATATGCTATCGTGCACCGCCGCCACCGGAGGCAGCTCCGCCACCGCCGCCGGCAATGCCGCCGCCTCCCATACCCGACGCCGAACTCATCGCCGAGCCGGTCGATGTGATCACCGTGTTGATGGTCTTGCCAATATTGCTCAGGCTCGTGTTGTACAAAACGATCCATCCGAGGTAGCCGGCATGTCCCGAAGTTTCCAGCGACTGCGTGAGTTTTTTGAAATAGGAAGAACCCAAGCCAAGCGCCAGTCCGTATATGAGGTATTCATTCACCGTTCCTGCGTCGAGATCCTGAATTTTCGACTGAAAATGGTACCGCTTCAGGTGCCGTTTCAATGACCGCCATTGCCGAAAAGCAATTTCGCCGGCTTCGGTGCGATGGTAAATGAAAAACGAGGCAATGATCAGTACGAAGGCAACACCAGCCGGCAATAACATCCAGGGACCGAATGGCAGGATAAGGCCAAGCATCGCAAGAAAACCAGCGACGCCCACCACCAGGCCGATGTTCCGGCCCTTCTTGCTGCGCGCATCGAACCACTCCTTCTTTTTCGCTTCTTTCGCCACCGATTTTTTCCATTTCGCAAAAAACTTCTGCATTTTGGTTTGCTTCTTGCGGATCTTCTTTAGGTTCAGCCGGTCGATGGGGCCGTACAAGGTGTTGAAAAAAAACTCCATCAGCGTACTTTCATGATCCACCAGCTGTTCTTTGTTTTCTTCCCAGAAGGGCCGGTCGAGCACTAAAACGTTATCGTGCGTTTTTGATTCGATGCCCAGCGCTTTTTTGGTATGTGTTTTTTCTTCAATTTTGAAAAAACCGCGGTAGGCGAGGTGAAACATTGTGGATACCAATGCATTGCCATCAAGAAAAGAGCCATTTACCAGGTAGTTTACCAGGGCCGGCGGCTCTTTGGCGGGCAGTGTGGAAAAAGCGCCGGGTTTTTGGCTGAGCGAAGGCCGTTTACCGTACTTTTGGAACAGGAAAATGCCGGCTCCTGCAAACAGGAATGCCAGGAAAATAGCAAGCGGTCTGCCGGCTGCGTGACGTCTTTCCCGCCGCTCCTTGCGCTCAAGCCTTTCCTGCCGGATGCGGTTGGCCTCTTCGGCCAGCACCCTGGCTTCCTCTTTGATGTGTTCGCTGACTTCCCCGGCCTGCACCGGCATGTCGGGGAAAACGTATTCCGGATACAATGCCCTGATCTCCAAAAAGTTTCTGGCAGGCAGCCTGTTTAGCCACAGTTCTACAACACCGTCCTCCAGAATCGCCGATTCTGCATCGAGCGAGCCATGTACCCAGTGCGGCGGCTTACCGGCGGCCAGCGCAACGGGTGGCACGATTCGCGCCCGGATGTTGTGCAGCGGTTTTGTCCACTCATCAGAGATGAGCTGGTAATACAGCACGGCAGCATCTTCGTGCCGGTCTACCGCACCCCGGGCGGTGAAGCGGATACTGAAGGTCCGGATTTCGTCGCGCGCATCGAAAAACAGCTGTACCTCCCGGGACCTGTTCTTTTCCACCACACGATATGTGCCGGGTTGCTTGCTGTCGCTGCGCTCGTAAGCCACGCCATCCTCGTACACGCTGAAGTCTGCAAACGAGGCCTTGCCATCCAATGGAAATGTCCTGTACACCTCCGAGAAACTGCCTTCAAAAGTAAACTCACGGTCTTCCTGCACCAGCATCGAACCGTCGGGTTTCAGATGTACAGTAATGTCCAGCCCGCTCATCTGGTAGTCGCGCGCCGGCAAAACTGCCGAAACAAGCAGCAGGGCGAGGGTAAGGATAATGCTGTACGATGTGCGATTTTTGTTATTCATGCGATTGTGTTTAGGTTGTAGATTTTGCCGTCCGGGGCATACCTGGTTTAAAACAACTTCAACACCAGCACCCTGAAAGGCACATTGCCGGTGTTTTTCATGCCCCGTTCCGCTCCGGCGGGAATTTCGGCCATTGTGCCTACCGTTGCCTTAACCGACTGTTTTCCGGATTCGATCACCCCGGACCCTTCCGTTACGAAAATGGCGACATCAAAGTCGTTTACATGGGATGGCAGGGAGTCCCCGGGCTGTAAGGTAAGATGGACTAGCTCAACAGCCTTTCTTGATAACAGGATCCTTCCATCCAGATCGAAAGGAACGCGCTTTGCGGATTCTACGGTTGTAATGGATATCATGGGGCATGTTTTCTGAACAGGCCAAAGTACAAACTATTTTGCATATTCTCGCGGTTGTTTTCGAAGAAGACGGGCCGGGCCCTGCATGATGTGCGGTTTTGCCGGTGCACTTTAGGTAACCCCGGAGTGTACAACGCAATGGGTCGAAGCAAGGGGTTAATGGCACAGTATTTCCCATTCGGGACACTGGCTATAGGGTGTGCAGTGCATAGTTCATGTTAATATTTTGCACACGCTGCATACAGCTGCTCCACCTCGTGCCTGTTTCTGGAAAAGCTGCAGGGCTCCTCCCGCCGGTGGGCGAAATATTTTCCTGTGACACCCTTCAGATCCGGATCAAGCGCACAGAACAGGGGCGTGTCAGCACCCTCTTCGGGCGATTCCCATCCGCCGTGGCCGAGGTTATTGCTCAGCTTCGAACGGACATCCCCCGGATGGGCGGCCAGAACGGCAATGCCGTGTTCCTTCAGCCTTTCGGCAAAAGCCACCGTAAGCATCCGGTTTACCTGTTTGCATTGCCTGTACACGGTATCGTTGTCGTAAGGACGCCGCGTAAATTCCAGGTCGTTGATATCAAGACCGCCCGCCCAGTAGCTGGCCACGTTCACAATGCGGGCATCGTCCGCAGCTTTCATGTGTTCGCAGAAATAGCGGGTCATCCAGAAATATCCCAGCACATTGGTCGCAAACTGGAGTTCGATTCCCCCGGGTGTTTCCGTTCTCGTACGCGGTGCCGTTACCGCATTGTTTATCAGAAGGTGGAGCGGTCCGTCCCACTTGCCGGCAAACGTCCTGATCTGGTCTTTCTCCGAAAGATCGACCGCCGCATGGGAAATGCGGCGATTCCCGGTTTGCTCCGTCAGCTCTCCGCGGCACGCTTCCAGCGCCGCCTCATCGCGTCCGACAAGGGTTACATCGTATCCCGCTTCCGCAACACCCTTTGCAATAGCTTTCCCAATGGCACCGTAGGCACCCGTTATAATGGCTTTTCGCATAATGAGGTTTTTCTGCAAAAATAAAAGGTTGGGATTAATTACTGAAGATATCATTTTCTAATCAGACAAACTGGACGCACCGGAATTGTCCCATTTGGTATTCTTCCAGTCGCTGATAATCCCATCGTTTTCGCACTCAGTACATCCCCAGTGAATTTCTTCCGTTACCGGAATGATTTCAGCGAGGATTGGTCCAGTACATCCCGGAACATTACACCGGATGTCCAAGTCCACGAAACCCTCCTCCTTGGATTTTGTGGTTGCATCTATCACCATGGCAAGAAAACCCGCCATGTTTCGTCCGTCTTTATGCATTTCCCGGGCAATGTTGCCGGTTTCATCCAGGAAATGTGTCATGTTAGATATGTACATTTTACGTGGCTTTGAAGCTCTTTTTTATGTAGGCTGATGCTTTATTGATCGTTGTATTTGCGGTTTGAGTTACGGAATTTTTCAACCGGATACTTTTCTTCGTTCTTTTTTATTTTGTCCGTGAGGGCTTTAGCAAGGTCTACCCGGTAGTGATCAGCCAATAATAAAAGAGCATACAATACATCTCCCATTTCATCTTGCAGTTTTTCCATCTTCACGTTGTCATCCTGTTTCCAGAGAAAGAGTTCCAGCACTTCGGCTGCTTCCACGCAGAGGTCCATGGCGACGTCCTTTCCGGTGTGGAACTGTGCCCAGTTCCTGTCGTCGCGGAATTTAAGTACTTTTTTTGTTAGTGATGCAAGGGTATGGTTATCCATTGTAAATGTTGTTATTGTGCCATTCAATATATTCCTGAGAAGGTTGATTTGATATATTTTCGGGTAATATCAACAACGGCTTCCCGTGATACTCATAATACACCCGACCATTTTCAAACTCCTCTTTGATCCGGCTGCTCACCTCCACTTTATAATCTTCTGTAACGGTCATATATCCTGCATCATACAGTTTATGTATGTCGGCTCGTAATAGGATCCCATTCGACAGGTAATATGGCCCCGATTGAGCATAAGGTTTTATATGAGCGGCTTCGAGCGCGGGCAATGTACGTTCGCCGCTAATTGAACACCTGCGCGAATATGCATCTGTCAGTTGAACACGGAATGCATTTTGTCCAAGTCTTACTTTGGTCAGATATTTTTTGCTGTACTGTTGATCGTCGCTGCTCAGGATTAATTGGCTTTTGCTGCTCTCTGTTCGGGTAAAGAATCTGTATTTTTCCAGTAATTTTTCCACCCTGTCCCACAGTTGGGCGCCAATTATGGTATCGGTGACGTATGAC
>SLCY01000046.1 GCA_007125585.1 Bacteroidales bacterium | reverse complement strand
CTTTTTAATAAAAATGATGCACTTGAAGCATGGTGCACAGATAATCTACCAAAGAACTTTTTCAAAGACACCTCAGATGTAATGGCTGCCTACGGACAGGTTATTGCCTGGGCTAATTTAAATAGTGGGCACTATTTACCTAAAGCATTAAATGAATTTCTGGCCGCTGACGAAGCAGATGCATTTTTGGTGGCCTACGCATTAGCAGATACAAATAATAGAATAATTGTTACTCAAGAGATCAGTGGACCGTCCAGACAGAATAAGGTAAAAATACCAGACGCCTGCATTGCACTCAATGTCCGTTATGTTAATACAATTGACCTGTTCAGAAGACTGGGGGAAACTTTTTAGCCCAATGCAAAACCGCGAAACGGTGGCTCACAACACACTCCGCTTGATGGCTGCTTCGGCCCGATTAATAGGGGCCCCGCATCCTATTGTGAGCCATAGGCTCCCGGGAATAATAAAACTTCAAAACATGATAGGATTAAACAGTACAGCACATATTTCTATATTTTGGCACTTTATTTAATAAGCTGCCGAAATATAGCCCATGATTGACAAGGAAAAAACCAATCAGAACATGTATCTATTCTTCGACACCGAAACAACAGGCCTGCCCCGGAATTGGAGGGCACCGGTAACAGACGTGAACAACTGGCCAAGACTTGTCCAGCTTGCCTATTTGCTGTATGACAACAACGGTAAAAAGGTTTCAGGCGGTGATTTCATTATCAAGCCGGACGGGTTCACCATTCCGGTTGCCGCATCGCGGGTACACAGAATAACAACCGAAAGAGCCATCAGTGAAGGACAATCCATTGCCGGCGTATTGCAGCATTTTGACGCTTTGGTTAAAGAGGCAAGCTTCCTGGTGGCACACAATATGTCGTTTGATGAAATGATCGTAGGAGCAGAGTTCATCAGAAACGGCATGCAGAACAGACTCATCCAAACAAGATGAGATGTATGTCACAATCACATTTTCCATTAACGTAACTGAAACAACATGACTATGAAAAGCAAGTATCAAAAAAACTACACCGAAAAGGGTTACCTGATGCATTATAAGGCTCAGCTCGACATCGCTATGTTAAAAAATCAGATATATCAGTTTTATATCGAGATGCAGGATATTACGCCAAAGATATGGCGACGCATTCAGGTGCCTGGCCATTATAACTTCTGGGATTTGCATGTGGCGATCCAGGATGCCATGGGATGGCTTGATTACCATTTACATGAGTTTGCAATCCGCGGCAAAGGAAAGCGGACAGAGGCACTGATAGGTATCCCTGACTTTGAAGGGATCGGTGATCTTCCTGAAGTTTTCCCGGGATGGGAAATTCCTGTTTTTCATTACTTTAATGACCTGGGGGTAGAGGCCACATATCTGTACGACTATGGTGACCATTGGATGCACCGTGTGAAACTGGAAGGGTATATGCATAAAGAGAAGGGCGTAAAATATCCAATATGCATTGGCGGCGAGCGGGCTTGCCCGCCGGAAGATTGCGGAGCTGTTCCGGGGTATTATAATGTCCTTGAAACCCTCGCCAATCCGAAACATCCTGACCATCGTGACATGAGAGCCTGGGTCGGCAAAGATTACGATCCGGAAAGATTCAACCCTGATACAGTCCGCTTCGACGATCCCTACAAGCGCTGGAAGAATGCCTTTCTGAAAGCATAAACAGTTTCGGAAGCCGGAAGCTGGAAGTTGCTGACGCAAGCTTCCAGCTCCGGCGGCTAAATTACCTTATTCCAGGTCAAACCTGTCGGCGTTCATGACCTTTACCCAGGCATCGACGAAATCCCGGACAAACTTTTCCTTGTTGTCGTCCTGGGCATATAATTCCGCATAAGCGCGCAGTATGGAGTTAGAACCAAACACAAGGTCAACGCGCGTAGCAGTCCATTTGACATCCCCTGTTTTCCTGTCGGCGACGTGATACAGGTTTTCTGAAACCGGTTTCCAGGTGTAACTCATGTCGGTCAGGTTCACGAAGAAGTCGTTGCTGAGCATACCTGCCTTTTCGGTGAAAACGCCGTGTTTGGTTCCTTTGTAATTGGTTCCTAAAACCCTCATGCCGCCGATGAGCACCGTCATTTCGGGGGCGGTAAGGCCCATCAGCTGAGCCCTGTCCAGGAGCAATTCTTCTGGCTTGACGGCATAATCTTTTTTGAGCCAGTTTCTGAAACCGTCGTGAATGGGCTCAAGGAACTCGAACGATTCCACGTCTGTCATTTCCTGCGTGGCATCACCGCGGCCCGGTGCAAAAGGCACCTTAACGGATACTCCTGCCTCATGGGCTGCTTTTTCAACCGCTGCACTTCCGCCCAGCACGATGAGGTCGGCCATGCTGACTTGTTTATCCAGGCCTGCCTGTATTTTGCTGAGCACCTTGAGCACTTTCTCCAAACGCTCAGGTTCATTGCCTTCCCAGTCTTTTTGCGGGGCGAGGCGGATTCGCGCACCGTTGGCGCCT
Source organism: Bacteroidales bacterium (assembly GCA_007125585.1). Taxonomy (GTDB): domain Bacteria; phylum Bacteroidota; class Bacteroidia; order Bacteroidales; family UBA7960; genus PUPG01. The sequence goes on along the minus strand of SLCY01000046.1, from coordinate 261 downwards.
CCCCTGTAATCAGAGCCGCGGAAGTTTCTGGCGCTGTCCCAGGCCGTGTTGATGAGCTCAGCGTGTGTTAATCCGCTATCCAGGAGTTTTTTCTTCAGGTCTTCAATTTCAGCGTCAGAAAGGGTGTAATCGACGGCCGGAACAGGGTCCTGCCATATCAGGTCTTCTTTGGGCACATCGGGGCCGAGGTAGCGGCTTTTGGGACCCAAATCGCGATGGGTGAGCTTAAACCATGCCCGTGCAAAAGTCTCCGCAAAGAGT
>SLCY01000103.1 GCA_007125585.1 Bacteroidales bacterium | reverse complement strand
ATCCCGGTCCAGCATCACCTTCTGGCCACGAAGTTGCAGAATCATGCCCTCAATCCGTTCCGCCGGAATCACATCCTTGCTCATGAACGCCCCCCTCCTGCGCGACCACCCTTCTTGGCTGCCGCTCTATTCAAAGCGATCTTCTTTACCTGAGGGCCGTGCTTAAGCAGCCACTCCCGCGGCCGGTCATCCGCCGGCCATGTCAGTATCCCTTTTGACTTTATCTTCGCCATCGTTTTGCCTGTTCTCATGCCGACCGTCCCTATGGGCCGCTACTTTTCCCCGGTATTCCCGGCGCGCACCCACTCGTTCACTTCCGACACCTGGAATTTCCACTGCCGCCCCACCTTGTGCGCCGGCATGCCCCGCTGATCAATCCAGCGGTACACCGTATCCTTGCTCACATCGAGATGCCGGGCAATGGCGTCAATCGACACCCAAGGCTCGTTCGTCATTCCGTTTTCTCCCAGAAAAGTATCCACATAGACCCGCAAATGATGGCATATAGGGGCATATCAAGACAAGCATATTCACAGTTGCGGGGCGCGCAATCATCCCCCGCTACATCACAGAGATCTCCTGATCAGCATTCCCGTCTTCCAATATTCCTTGCACCTATGGGACGCTATTGAAGCAACAGTTCCAAGTGTGGCTTCAGGATTGATTTGGCACGGGCCAGTAGACGCTCCACGGCCTTGACGCTGCGCCCCATGGCAGCCGCCATTTCCGCCTCGCCGAGCCCCTCGAAGTAGCGCAGTACGACGGCCATTCGATAATCGGCGGGCAAGGCCTTCAACGCGGTCTGGATCAGGATCTCGCGCTCGGCCTGGCTTGCCTGCTGCGAGGGCGACGGCGACTCATCGGCGAGGTCCGGCAGGACCTCGATGAGAATCGGCCTTTTCTTGCGCCCGTGATCGATGCACAGGCGCGTCAGGATACGGAAGAAATAGGTGCGGAATTTGGCGGTGACCTTATAGCGGGGGGCGGCATCAAGGAGCTTCAGGAAAGCATTCTGGGCGAGATCCTCGGCCTCGGCGGCATCGCCAACATACCGATAGGCCACGCGCCATGCCTCCGCTTGATGTCGCAACACAAGCTGCTCGAAAGCATCCAGGTCGCCGTCGCGGACGCCAAGCATCAACTCCTCGCTACTGGGCGTCTGCACGACCTATCTCCTTCCAACAACATTTGTTCCGCAGGCCAATAGCGTCTCATAGGACGCGGAATGTTGGAACAATAAAAAATATTGGGCAGAAAGAACTTACGACATCCATGCTTTCACGCACCGCGATGGGCGTTCGACACTTTGTTTCCGCCCAACAACGAGTGACTGGCTTGTCTCGCGTGTCCAACATTCCAATCCTCCAATATTCCAGCATTCCATTCATCCAGTCGTCTCTTCACACGATCCACTTCCGCCGGACATTGCGCAGGCTGAACGCAAACAGCAAAATGCAGAACGCAACCAGCATGCCGAAATTCAGCGCCAACGGCAGATGCGGCGCCCGGTGGATCGAGCCGTGCAGAAGATCGGCACCATAGGTCAAGGGCAGCGCATAGGACAACGGCCGCAGCCAGACGGGAAGCTGCGCCACAGGGAAGAACAGTCCGCACAGAAACAACATCGGGAAACGGAAAAAGTTCGAAAAGGTCTGGGCCTCGAAGACCTCGCTGACCGATACGGCGATGAACAGCCCCAGGAAGGTCGAACTGACCGCAATCAGCACGATGGCGGGAACGAGCGTCGCCCAGTTGATTTGCGAGATGTCCATCAGGAATGCGGCCATGATGACCGGCACAAAGGCATTGGCCACGCCGAACAGGATGGCTCCGGCGGTCTTGGCCAGCATGAGCAGTTCCAGGGGAATGGGCGCCAGCAGTAGCCGCTCGAACGACCGACCCTTCTTCTCGAATGTCACAGTGACGGACAGCAGGCTGGTCGTGCCGAATAGCACGGACACCGCCATCACGCCCGGCAGCAGAGTCGGCACGCTATCCAGACCCGAACCTGCCTGCGCCGTGCCCTGCGCGGCAGGCAGGCCGGATCGGATAAAGAACATCCCCGCCCATGCGAAGGGGAAGATGAGGCCCCAACTGATGTTGGGCGGCTTGAGGTAGTAGGCCCGGAAATCCTTGTCCAGAATATTCCAGAATGCGATCCATGCCTTCATGCGCCACCTCCCATCCTGGCCTTTTCCCGTTCCTGTTTCATCACGCCCGCCTCGAGGCCGGTGATCTCTACGAAGACATCTTCGAGCGATGGGCGCAGCTTGCGGGCCTCGGTTACTTCCGCGCCGCTGTCTTCCATCAGGCGCACCAGCGGGCCGATACGTACCGGTTCCGGGGACTCGATACGCACCGCCGTGTCAGAAACCGCGTGGCACTGAAGGCCGGGGAACCCGGTGACGATGGACTCGCACAGCCTGGCCGCTTCCCCGGACACGGCAAATTGCACCACATGACGTCCGTCGGTCCGTCGCATCAGCTCCTGAACGGTGTCGGTACGGACGATGCGACCCTTGACGATAAAGGCGATGCGCTTGCAAAGTCGCTCTGCCTCCTCGATGTAATGCGTGGTCAGGAAGATGGTTGTTCCGTTTGCATTCAGGTCGGAGACGAGCTGTCGAATCTGCCGCGCGCTGGCGACATCGATGCCGGTGGTGGGTTCATCCATGAACAGGATGGCTGGCGAGTGGATGATGCCGGCCGCGATGGTGAGTTTGCGCTTCATGCCTTTGGAGTAGCCGCCGAACTT
>SLCY01000044.1 GCA_007125585.1 Bacteroidales bacterium | reverse complement strand
TCATCATTGTTAAAAGATTTCACGTCCACCACCACTTGTATGTTATGAATGATGGAACCATCGTTCAGCGCGATAAAGGCAACGTTTTTAATACCCCGCCGGGTACGCACCCATCCCTTTACGTTGATTTCCCTGTTGATTAGGTGGGTAATGTCCTTTTTCAACAAATCGTAAACCCGTTGTCTTTGTATTGACGTCATATGTTTGGTTACTTAAAAAAATTAAAGCAAGTGTTAAGCGTCTGATGTTTATGTCTTGTTGGCAGCCACATTCCGGCCTCCTGCTGCCACCAGCGTTTGTCCGGCAGAAAAAAGCCATACAAAAGTACAATCAATTTTGGAAAGCGGCTATGCTTCCAGGCATTTCTCCATGCTTTCCCATAGCAGCCTGGCGGATCTGTCCCACGAAAATTCCCGCCTTTGTTGCCGGCCTTTTTGGATCAGGGACTGTCTCAGGCTTTCGTTGCCGGCGATTTGATGCATGGCATCAAAGATCTGGTCTTTCGACGAGGGATCTGCAAGCAATGCTGCATCGCCCGCTACCTCAGGCATGCTTGTTGCCCGTGAGGCGATTACCGGCACATCGCACTGCATGGCTTCAAGGATAGGGACCCCAAAGCCTTCGAAATGTGAAACCAGCAAGAGAGCGCGGGCCGATGCCACGATATTGCGCAATGTATTATCGTATTTCCGCCCCACAAGGACAACATCTTCTTTATGCTGCATCGACTGAAACACTTTCCGGAGCGATTTGGAACCAAACATGGGTGCACCGACAACAAGCAGCTTGTATCGTTGCTGGTCTGTATTTTTGAACATATCGAAGGCGTGCAACATGTTTTCGATGTTTTTTCGCTTGTGCAAGGCCCCGATGTACACAAAATAAGGAGATCCCTGTGCAAATTCCTCCCGGGTTGCCCTGGCGGTTTCAGGGCTGACGGGTGCAAAGACTTCATGTACCCCATTGTATACCACGTCAATACGATCGGCAGGATAACGGAATGTTTTTGCTATATCATTTTTGGAATACTGGGAAACGGTGGCAATCCGTTTGGCCATCGCGGCATATTCAGGGAAGAAACGGGTATAGTATTTCCCGGTAAGATAGGGCAGGAATTCCGGGTTATGCATAAAGTTAAGGTCGTGAAATACAGGAAGCTGAGGCCCATGAAACCTTCTTGACAGAAACCCGTCGGGCGAAACAAAGAGGTCGGCGCCCACCTTGTTCAGGAAGCGTGAAACGGCAAACTCAAAAAACAAATAATAGAGAATGGGATGCCTTGCAGGGGGAAAAAGCCTTACGGGATGAACATTGTCGGCAAACACAAACTCCCTGCTAAAGGGACGGTCAAAGATAAAGTAAAATGTACACGCCGGATGTTCCCTGACAATCCTTTTAAAGCTCTGATAGGTGAACCAACCTATGCCTTCAAGCTTCCCGGGCAACAACAACCGGGTGTTTACAGCGATTTTCAAAACAAAGTCATTAATTCTGTCAATAAGCTAAAATGACGGATGCCGTGTTCCATACCGGTCCAGTATCCAAATCGCAAAAATATGGTTTATTTTGTTAATTTTGGGGCACAAAAAGAATGCAACATCATAATTCTAAACAAAAACACATATGGCAGCAACAATCATGAAGCACATTGAGCCCGGGGTTTTGTCGGGCGACAGCGTTCAGGAAGTATTTCGCATTGCAAAGGAGAACCGGTTCGCTTTGCCGGCAATAAATGTTATCGGCACCAACTCGGTCAATACGGTTATGGAAGCGGCGAGGGATTTTAATTCCCCGGTCATTATTCAGTTTTCCAATGGGGGGGCCCGTTTTTTTGCAGGCAAGTCATTGTCGAATGATGGCCAGCGCGCAGCCGTTGCCGGGGCCGTTTCGGGTGCCCGTCACATACATTTGATGGCCAGGGAGTACGGGGTTCGTGTCATTTTGCATACCGACCATGCCGCCAAAAAGTTATTGCCCTGGATAGACGGGCTGCTGGATGCTTCTGAAGAAGAGTACAGGGCGACCGGCAAGCCTTTATTCAGCTCACATATGCTTGACCTGTCGGAGGAGAGCCTTGAAGACAACATCGCCATCAGCTGCCGGTACATGGAGCGGATGGACAAGATGGGGATGACACTTGAAGTGGAGCTTGGGGTGACCGGAGGCGAAGAAGATGGGGTGGACCATACTGATATTGACAGTTCCAAACTATACACACAGCCCGAAGAGGTGGCCGCGATGTATGGTGCGTTGATGAAGGTGTCAAAGCGTTTCACCGTTGCGGCAGCCTTTGGAAATGTACATGGTGTCTACAAGCCGGGCAATGTTAAGTTGCAGCCCATCATCCTGAAAAACTCCCAGGCCCATATCCGGGAAAAGTTTGGCACCGGTGCCAACCCTGTAAGCTTTGTTTTCCATGGCGGCAGTGGTTCCAGCCAGGAAGAGATCCGCGAGGCCATCTCCTATGGTGTGATCAAAATGAATATCGACACCGATACCCAGTGGGCTTTCTGGAAAGGCGTCAAAGACTTTTACAAACAGAACGAAGGTTACCTCCAGGAACAGATCGGCAATCCGGAGGGCGAAGACAAACCCAACAAAAAGTATTATGACCCGCGTGCCTGGCTCAGGAAAGGGGAAGAAAGCATGCGCGACAGGTTGAAACAAGCTTATGATGACCTGAACGCTTTGGACAGGAATTAATCCAAATCGGGAAAGTTGATCATGTCTACCACGATATAGGCGGCCGGATAGTCGGGCCGGACCTTTTCAAGGAACCGTCTGGCATCGAGCCTGGTCCGGAAGTCGCCTGCCCTCAGCTTAAAATAAGGCTCTTCGTAGACGATATAGGCGTTGTGGTCCGGATATTTATTTTCAAAATCCGCCTGCTCACGCTGGGTGTTTAACCGGGCACGGTTGCCTGAGTCCATGTATAGGTGCACCCGGTAACCGTTTATGCCGCGTTGCCTGCCCATCGCTTTACGGTGTGCATGCAGGAGGAGTGCGATCGTATCATTCTGCTCCACATTGTCCCACGACAGCGGCTGCAAAGCCTTGTCCGCATCCTTGGCGGGGCTGTCGACAAGGGAAGTGTCGGCCGCCATGGTGTCAGGAAGCTGGCTGCCTGCATGACCGCCCCTTTGGCTCTCCTGCGCCTGCAAGGGCAGAAGCGACAATGCGTGGAGGGCCAAGATCAAACTGTATACAATGAAGCGATACATCCCTGTTGGTTAAAACAATACAAAACACCTAATACGCACGTGCGAACAACACACGTCTCCCGGAGGGTTTCCCTGAATAAACGCACTTTCCGGACTCTTTATTTTCATCCAGCAGGATGCAACGGATGGTGGCTTTTGTCTCCTCCTTGATCTTTTGCTCGGTTTCTGCTGTGCCATCCCAGTGTGCCAGGATGAACCCGCCTTTTTCATCCAATATCCTGTTAAACGATTCCCAGGAGTCGGCCATACGTGTGTTCTCTTCCCTGAAGGCCAGGGCACGCCGGAAAAGATGCTGCTGAATTTCCGTCATCAGGGCCTCAACTGCCTGTCCGGCCTGGTCAATGGAGATCACCTCTTTCTCCAGCGTGTCTCTGCGGGCTATCTCCACGGTGCCATTTTCCACATCGCGCGGGCCAATGGACAGTCGCACCGGCACACCTTTGAACTCGTATTCATTGAATTTCCATCCGGGCTTGTGGGTATCCCTGTCGTCCAGCTTCACGAGGATCCCTCGCTTTTCAAGTGCCTCTTTTACCTCACGGGCTTTATTGCATACCGTCTCATATTGGCCGCTGTTCTTGTAAATGGGGACAATCACTGCCTGGATGGGGGCCAGTTTGGGCGGCAACACCAGGCCATGATCATCGGAGTGGGCCATGATCAGTGCACCCACCAGGCGTGTGGACACACCCCATGAAGTGGCCCATACATGCTCCAGGTTGCCTTCCTTGCTGGCAAATTTCACATCAAAGGCCTTGGCAAAATTTTGTCCGAGAAAATGTGATGTCCCTGCCTGAAGGGCTTTTCCATCCTGCATAAGGGCTTCGATGCAGAAGGTTTCGACTGCCCCTGCAAAACGCTCATTTTCCGATTTCGATCCCCTGATCACCGGAATGGCCATAAAGTTCTCTGCAAAGTCGGCATATACATCCAGCATCCGGTAAGTCTCTTCCAGTGCCTCCTCTTTGGTGGCGTGGGCTGTGTGCCCCTCCTGCCACAAAAACTCCGCGGTGCGCAAAAACATCCTGGTGCGCATTTCCCACCGGACCACATTGGCCCATTGGTTGACCAGGATGGGCAGGTCACGATACGACTGAACCCACTGGCGGTAGGTGTCCCAAATGATGGTCTCTGAGGTGGGCCGGATCACCAGCTCCTCCTCCAGTTTTGCGTCCTCATCCACAATCACCCCCTTGCCTTCCGGGTCATTTTTTAGCCGGTAATGTGTCACCACAGCACACTCTTTGGCAAAACCCTCGACGTGGTCAGCTTCCCGGCTGAAAAAGGATTTTGGTATAAACAGCGGGAAATAGGCATTGGCGTGGCCGGTATCCTTGAACATTTTGTCAAGGGCCGCCTGCATTTTTTCCCATATGGCATATCCATAGGGCTTGATAACCATACATCCGCGGACTGCCGAACTTTCGGCCAGGCCAGCACGCTGAACAATATCATTGTACCATTTGGAATAATTTTCTTCTCTTGTGGAAAAATCTTTAGCCATAAAGCGCCTTTGGTATAATATTTGTGTTTTTATAACCAGAAAATGATCGGGCAAATTTAACAAAAAAGTCGGGTATAGATATTAACTTTGTACAAACCAAAATAAACAACCGGGAGGAAAAGTCATGAAAACACTACTTAAAATGTTCGGAATAATGCTTGCCTTCGCTGTCACGGGTTGCACATCGACCTATCATGCGGCAAGCGATCAGGATGACGTCTATTATACTCCTCAGGTGGTAAGGGGCGCTGCAGACCAGCAGGCTGTACAAGACCGGGATAGGTCAAGGACAGTGGAGGTCGTTGAAGAATACCAGGCCACATCTGCGCCGCGGGGCCAGGTCCAGGAAGGTGCTGTTGCCTCCGAAGCTTATTATTATGCAGACAATGCAAAAGCAGAGGAAGCTGACACCGTTGAATATTATTATGATGAAGAAAACAACCTGGTAATACACAAACATTATTACGGCGACCATTATGATTTTGCCTATGCCTCAAGGATCAGGCGCTTTCACAGGCCGTACATGAGCTTCAGGTACTACGATCCTTTCTTCACCAACATGTTTTTCTACACGTTCGATCCCTACTACTACGGCATGAGTATTTACATGGGCTTCGGGCCTTATTTCTGGGGCCCCTCACCGCTATATGCCGGGGGGTACTATCCAAACTGGTATTATCGCCATTACTGGCGGCATTACCCTCTTTATCACTATAACCCATTCCTGATGGGGTATTATCATGGTTTCCATCTGGGTTACCACTCTGGATTCTGGCACCCTTTTTACACCGGTTATGGGTTCGGATACGGAGGATACGGCTACTGGGGTTACCCTGGTTATTTCTACAACAGCTTTGACCGTACCACAGCCGATTATTATTACGGTCCGCGCGGGGCAACCGGCAGCACCGTTGGAGGCACCTTTGAGGGGCGAACACAACGGTCGGAGCCAAAGAGTTTTGCCGAAACCTTTGAGGGGCGTACCCTTCGTGATGAAGACGGCAAGCGGCAGATCATTGCCGACCGCCGTGAGCAGGGCCTCAGGGAAGGCAGCACGGAAGCTGCATTGCCAGGTACCCGGACTTCCCGTGCTCCGGGAGAGGCAGAAACCATTAACGGCCATGAAAGGGTACATAGAGAAGAGGCACGGCCCGTAAGGGAAGGGTCGGCACGTGAAGGAACTGTAGAGCCGGCACGTGAGACAAGCCGTCCGGGGCGTGTGGAGGAAGCCAGCGATGCTTATCGGCCGGACAGAAGGATAGAGGATTACCGGGCCCCGGCCAGGGAGCAATACGACAGGGGTACTTCAGAACGTTACAGGCGTCCGGAACAAGCCCGTCCCGAGCGTCAGCAACGCCCGGAAGACAGTGGATCAGGCTACACCATGCCAAGATCGTATACATCGCCCAGCTACCAGCAACCCAGCACGCCACAAAGGACAAGGCCATCCACCACACGGCCCCCTTCCAGGACAAGTCCGTCAAGAGAACAGGCTGCACCCGGCAGGTCAACGGAAACACAACCGTCAGCAAGGCCATCATCCCCGCCAACACAAAGGCCTGCCACACAACCTTCACGTACCGACAGGGGCCGGCCAAGCTATACCCCGCCAAGCCGTCAACCCTCCAGGACCACGACCAGCCCTTCACGGTCAAGCTCCCCGTCAAGGAGCACAACCTCCCCGTCAAGGAGCAGTTCACCGTCCAGAAGTTCAGCTTCACCGTCAAGGAGCAGTTCACCGTCCAGAAGTTCAGCTTCACCGTCAAGGAGCAGTTCACCGTCCAGAAGCTCAGCTTCACCGTCAAGGAGTTCTTCCGGCAGCAGAAGCTCAGGAGGCAGCTCCTCCTCAAGGGGCGGCGGCTCCTCCTCAAGAGGGAGCAGCAGTTCTTCAGGCGGCAGGAACAGGTAATGACAATCGTGACAAATCCCCCAATATAATCACCACCTCCCGGCATCCCCGTTTACCGGTTAACGCCGGGAGGTTTTTAAATCAGTTAATCAACAGAAAATAATGCGGCAATGAAAAAATACTTCCTGTCATTGATCATCAGTTTTGCATGCCTCTCTGCAGCGCTTGCACAAAACGAAACAGATGCCCTGCGTTACTCACAACTCTTTCCGGGTGGCACTGCACGCTTTATTGCGGTGGGCGGCTCTTTTGGTGCTCTGGGCGGCGATTTTTCCACTTTGGGTGTGAACCCTGCCGGCATCGGCATATACAGGGGCTCCGAGTTTACAATTACCCCCTCATTGAATTACAGCCAGGCAGAAAGCAGCTTTTTTAACACCCTGGAAGAAGACATGAAATACAATTTCAACCTCAACAACCTGGGCGTGGTCTTCGCCTTTCCTATTGGAAGCCAGGTCGAAGAGGGCGGCTGGCAGTACCTGAATATCGGACTGGGTATCAACCGCTATAACAATTTCAACGACCGTTGGATCGCGAGTGGATTTAACCCCTACAGCACCAAAATGGCCAGTATTCTCCAGCAAGCCGAACGGGAAGGGAATGTAGACAACCTGGATCCTTTCTCGACGGAACTTGCCTGGGAAACATGGCTTATCGGTGAGGATGAAGACGGGTTTTTTACGGATATGCTGCATGGCGTCGACCAACGCCAGGAGACGAACACATCGGGCTCAATACGTGAATTCGTGCTCACCATGGGCGGCAACTACAATGACCGCCTCTACCTGGGTGCGACAGTGGGGTTTCCTTCTGTTTTCTATGAAGAAGAAAGCATTTACCAGGAAAGAGACAGCCAGGATGCCAATCCCACATTCAATTCAATGACTTTTACCAACCGTTTTAAGACAACGGGAAGCGGATACAACTTCAAACTGGGGGCCATTGTGCGCTTGACAGATGTGGTACGCCTGGGGGGTGCCTTTCATTCCCCAACCTTTTATGAACTGAAAGACCGTTACAATGCCACCATGCGTTCCGACCTTGAACTGGACTATGATACCAAGTCAGCAAGGTCGCCCGAGGGCAGGTTTGACTATGAACTGAATACGCCGCTGAGGGCCATCGGCAGCCTTGGCTTGGTTTTTGGCCAGGCTGGCCTGATCAGTGTCGATTACGAATATACAGACTATACAAAAGCCCGGCTCCGCAGCAGTGAATATCTGTTCTCAGATGAAAACCGGGCAATCAGGGAGTCTTTCACCGCCCAGCATACGATCCGGATTGGCGGGGAGGTTCAGCTCAGTCCGGTCATTTTGCGCGCCGGCTATGGTTACTACGGCAACCCATACAGGTCGGAGATCAACGAAGCACAGCGGTCCATAATATCTGTTGGCTTTGGATTGCGCGAACAAGAATATTTCATTGATTTCGCCTACACCTACACCTTTTACTCAGAAGATTATCATTTATACCTGCTTGATAGTGAAGATCCCGTTGACTATAACCTGACAGGCGGTCAATGGCAGCCTCCTGTGGTGAACCGGGACTTCTCCGCCAGCACCTTCAGGGTGACCGTGGGGTGGCGCTTCTGATCATAAAACAAAAGAAACCACAAAAAAGAAAAACCGGGCAACAATGCCCGGTTTGTTTATATGATCCTGCATGACAACCCCGTTTTGCCGCGGGTTATGAAGTTTCGGAAGAACCCGCAACACGTTACACTATTGGTATTGGGCGTCGCTTCATTCGCCTAAACATCCTGTACGCTGTTCATGATTTCATCATCGACCAATATCCTGCCACAATATTCACATACGATGATCTTTTTATGGAGCCGGATATCCAGATGACGCTGCGGGGGAATCTTGTTGAAACAGCCGCCACAGGCATCCCTTTCAACAGGGACCACCGCCAGTCCGTTGCGTGCATTATCGCGTATACGCTGATAAGCAGTCAGCAGCCTCTCCTCAATCCTGGCACGCTGCTCTTCTGATTTTTTCAACAATACTGCTTCATCTTTTTCCGTTTCCGCAACAATATCATTGAGCTCCGCCACTTTCTCCTCCAGGTTTTTCTGACGTTCTGCCAACTCTTCATCCAAATCATTCAACAATTCACGTTTGGCCTCTGCTTCAGCAGCAAACTCTTTCATCTTCTTTTCCGCCAGCTGGGCTTCCAGGGTTTGGTACTCAATTTCTTTCGACAAGGAGTCGTATTCGCGATTGTTGCGGACATTCATCTGCTGTGCTTCATATTTCTTGATGAGCTCCAGGCTTTCCTGTGCCGCGATCTTTTTGTTGGAGATCTCCGTTTCCAACTCTTGGATCTCACTATTGAATTTCTCCACCCTTGTTTCCAGCCCGGCAATCTCATCTTCCAGGTCCTGGACCTCAAGGGGAAGTTCTCCCCTTACACTGCGCAGGCGGTCAATTTGAAAGTCGATAGACTGTAAACGATACAAAGCGGTAAGCTTGCTCTTTACTGTCTTCTCAATGCTTTCTTCGGTGGTTGTTTCCGGGACATCCACAGGTGAACCTGCGGTGCCGGTGCTTGGATTGATCATTTTTTCGGTATCCTTGTCCGTTTTTTTGGTCTTCCTACTTTTGGCCATAGATGTATCGTGTGTTTTTATTGATTGATCCCTGTCATCTGACACCCTGTTTTGACGGCGCTGGCAATGAACTAATAATACCTTACCGGATTGGTTTTTACTTCCGAAATAAGGAGTGCAAAGTTAATCATTTTTTTCTTAACAATATCCACCAGCAGTTCACAAGCATGCTGCTCAGTCTCATAATGTCCGGCATCCACCAGCAACAGCTTGCTGCCGGCGTCAAAATACTGGTGATACTTCACATCACCGGTTATAAATGCCTGGGCACCTGTTTTTATTGCTGTGTCGAGAAGAAAAGCGCCGGAGCCTCCGCAGATTGCCACGGTGTGAATGGGTTCACGCCCGGTGGCCGAATGCTTCAGAAAGGGTATTCCAAGGCTGTGCTTTACAAGTTCCAGGAAAGCTTTGACCGTTAAGGGTTCTTCCAGCTTTCCCGTCATTCCAGAACCCACCATTTCAAACTCATTGTCGAGCGGATAAATGTCATAGGCCACCTCTTCGTATGGGTGGCTGGCCTTCATGGCTGCAACGACCTTGTGCTGCAGGTAGGCAGGGAAGATGGTTTCGATCCGTTCCTCCTGCTCATAGTGCAGTTCTTTGATGTTTCCAACAAAAGGATTGGCATCCTCTCCGGCACGGAAGGACCCTTTGCCCGAAAGGTTGAAGCTGCAGCAGTCATAGTCGCCAATATGGCCTGCACCTGCCTGAAACAATGCAGCACGAACCTTCTCCGCCTGTTCAAGGGGGCAGAATGTAACAAGTTTTTTCAACAAACCCTTAGCCGGTTTCAAAATGCGCATCTCTTTCAATCCCAGTTTGGTGCCAAGACGGTGATTGACCCCGTGACGGATGTTGTCAAGGTTCGTATGCACAGCCACAACGGCGATCCTGTTCCTTATGGCTTCAACAATGACTTCCTCCGCCTGGCTGGCACCGGTGATGCGTTGCAGGCCTTTAAAAATTAATGGATGGTGCGAAAGTATCAGATCACACTCCTTGCTGACAGCTTCCCTGACCACCCCTGGTGTCACATCGAGGGTCACCAGTCCGCGATGAATCCTTTGTTCCGGCGATCCAACCTGGAGTCCGGAATTGTCGTATGCCTCCTGCAGGGAAAATGGTACAGCCGCATCGAGCGACTGCATAAAATCTTTCAATAACATCATGATGATTATAATTTCAGTTTGACTCAAATATACATGAATTTTTTTCATGTGAAATTACACACAGACACATGAAAAAAAATCTCAAGGTTTTTCACCCGGTCGTCGCTTGTTTATTAATGTTTATCATTTGTCAAAAGGTCGAAAGGTCAGAGAGGTTGAAGGGTTTAAAGGTGTAAAAGTTGAAGGGTTTAAAGGTTTAAAAGTTGAAGGGTTTAAGGGTTTAAAAGCCAAAAGCTTCGTTCTATCGTTCCATCGTTCTTCCGCCTTCGGCGGCGTTGTACTTTTTCTTTGGC
>SLCY01000087.1 GCA_007125585.1 Bacteroidales bacterium | reverse complement strand
GGTGGTATGGACATTGGTTCAGGAAGCAGTTGCTGAATGTTACCCGCTTCTTTGTACAGGATGAGGCGTCGCGCGTATTGCTTGCACAACATGGCATCGTCAACGTGTCGGTGAGTGGCGACACCCGCTTCGACCGTGTGGCTGCCCTGAGCCGGTCGGCCGGCACATTCCCTGTTGCAATAAACTTTGCCGCGGGGCATAAGGTGTTGATAGGCGGCAGCACCTGGCCGAGGGATGAGATCCTTTTGACTGAACAGGCAAAGAGGTTTTCGCCCGGCCTGAAAATGATCATCGCACCCCATGAGGTCCACGAAGACAACATTCGGCGGTTGAAAAGGGAGATGGGTGATCAGACATGCCGGTACTCCGAACTGGCCGGTCATGTGCCGGAGGATGCCAGGGTGATGATCATCGACAGGATGGGTATGCTCTCCCAATTGTATCAATATGCTGACCTGGCCTATATTGGTGGTGGCTTTGGCCAGGGGATACACAATATCCTTGAAGCAGCCGCATTTGGTGTCCCCGTCATCTTCGGCCCGAATCACATGAAATTTGCAGAAGCCCGCGACCTGCTGGAAAGAGGGGGTGCGTTCTCCGTTTTGGATGGTGAAGCGTTGGGGGAGATTGTGCAATGGTTCTTGGATAACCCGGAGCGGTTAAATAGGGCAGGGGAAATATGCCGGCAATACGTGGAAGAAAAGCGGGGTGCCACCGGGGTTATCATGGCGCACTTTGAGGAGGCGGCAGACGGCTGATGCTGTCCCCGGAGCCCTTTGGTGACCATGACGGTGACTTTTTGGTGCTGAATGTACAGATGTGAAGATGTGCAAATGAGAAAAACAATACATGTGCAGATCAAGGATCTGGTCCGGTCATGGCCTATTTAAGAGATGGGTCCTTTGTTTTTTTAAGAAGTTTTGGTTAATTTGCACGGTATGGAATATCGGAAAATAAACAGATACAACGTTATGAACTTTTTGGTGAAGGTTTTAATATCCACTTTTGCCGTGGTCATTACGGCCTATTTGTTGGGGGGCGTTGAGGTGCCTGGGTTTACCACGGCCATCGTGGTGGCTTTTGTCCTGGCTGTACTCAATGCCGTCCTGAAGCCTTTGCTGATCTTGCTGACCATCCCGGTAACCATCATGAGCCTTGGGCTTTTTCTGTTGGTGATCAACGCCTTTATCATTCAGCTGGCCGCTCTTATCGTGCCCGGTTTTGAGGTAGAAAGTTTCTGGTGGGCCCTCCTCTTTGCGATCATCCTTGCCATCGTAACATGGTTCCTGGAACTGCCGGCAAGGTCAGGACCTCCACGCGACAGATACCAGCAGGGGCCGCCACCCGGCTATTGACCAACCCGCAACGTTCATCTTCTGCGACATACTCCGGTCAGCATGACGAGGGGGCTCACTACCTGTCATTCAGTAGTTCATTGAACATCTTTTTGAACTTTTCCACCTTGGGAAGAATAACCATCTGACAATAAGCTTGCTGGGGGTTTTTCTCAAAATAGTTCTGATGGTGGTCCCCGGCACGGTAAAAGGTATCCAGTCGGGTGATTTCTGTGACGATTGGGTCATGCCATATCCCTTCTTTGTCAAGGCCCTTTTTTACATTTTCTGCCATTTTCTTTTGCACCTCGTCATGGTAAAAAATGACCGAGCGGTATTGAGTGCCCACATCTGCACCCTGCCGGTTCAATGTTGTCGGGTCATGGACCCTGAAAAACACCTCCAGCAGTTTCAGATAGGAAATACGCCCAGGGTCAAAAGCTATGTGAACCACTTCTGCGTGTCCTGTTGTCCCGGTCGTCACCTGTTCGTAGGTGGGGTTGGGCAGATCCCCGCCTGCAAAGCCCGAAGTGGCAGACTGTACACCATCTATTTTTGAGAAAATGGCTTCGATGCACCAAAAACAACCACCCCCAAAGGTGGCGTAGGACAAATTCTCTTTCGCTGTTTGCTCCATATGTGTACCTGCTGTTTTCTTGTTTTGTTTCTCCGTACTGTTTGCCGGCATGCTGAAAGCCGCTGTTGCCATAAATGCCAGCATCATCCATATTCCTTTCATAACATATGTTTATCTACCTAAACAAATACAAGGGAAGATTGTTTCCTGTTTTGCCCTGCCGGCCTTAAACTGTCGGAGCATTTCTCCGATGATCTAAAACATTTGGCTTACGAGGTACTGGTGGTCTTCATGCGATAATTTGTGGTGCAGGCCGCTGACTTTGTTGATGCGCATCACCTCAAGAAGGTCTTCCTGTGCTTTTTCATCTGTTGTGATCCCGGCTTGTGCGAGGCGGACCGGGCTTCCCAGCTGTTCGAAGAAGCCTTTCAGTTCATCAATGGTGTCTTCCGCGTTGTGGACGTCAAAAACGGCCGATCCGAGTGTTCTGATCCTATTTGGGATACGTTTTTTTTGCAGGCTGAGCCATGCGGGGAATGCAATTGACAGGGAAGCGCCGTGCGGTATATCCCACAATACGCTCATGCTGTGGCCAATGGTGTGAGTGCCCCAGTCACCTGACCTTTTCCCTTGTGCTGTCATCCCATTAAGGGCCATGGTGGCGGCATACATGATTTTTGCCCTGAGGGTGTAGCTGGTCAAATCTTTCATCAGTTTGGGGCCGTATTCCATGGCTTCCCTGATGATGGAAACAATGAATTTGTCGGTAAGGGATGCATCGCCATCCCCAAACCAGCCTTCCAGGGCATGGGCGATCAGGTCAACGATGCCATATGCTGTATGGGTTTTTGGGACACTGCATGTAAACCCGGGATCCAGGAAGCTGTGCTTCGGGAACATCAGTGGATGGCCATATCCCATTTTCTTTTTTTCGTTGTTGTTTTGCACTACGGCCACGGCATTCATTTCCGACCCGGTGGCTGCCAGTGTCAACACGCCCATCATGGGCAGGGCTTCCCGGGGTTTTTTGTCCCCGACGACGAAATCCCAGCACGAATGGTTCACAGGAATGGTCAGGGCAATATATTTTGCACTGTCAAGCACACTGCCGCCACCGACAGCCACTACCATATCCACACCTTCCTTTCGGCCCAACTGTGCGGCCTCATCCACGTCCTCAACAACAGGGTTTGGACGGATCCCGGCGTATTCAATAATGTCCATGTCTGCCGAACGCAAACTGTTCACTGCCTGGTCGTAGGAGCCGTTGGTTTTTACCGATCCCTTCCCATAGACAAGCATCGCTTTTTTGCCAAAGGAAGCAGCGATGTTGCCCAGCTTTCCCGTTACACCATTGCCAAAATGCAGTTTTACCGGATTGTAGATCACAAAGTTTTCCATTTTACTGTTTCGTGTTTGCAATGATTATCCTGCCAAATATACATGAATTTTTTTCATCTGTTTATCATTTGACAAAAGGTTGAAATGTCAAATAGGTTTAAGGGTTTAAAAGTTTAAAGGTTTATGGGTTGAATGGTTTAAGGGTTTAAAAGCCAATAGCTCACAGCCAACAGCCAAAAGCTTCGTTCCATCGTTCCATCGCTCCATCGTTTTTTAACCACTGGCAGCACTTCGTGGTGCAAAATACACCGGGGCTGTCCTTTCCTTACGATGAAATTTTATATCTTTACCATCCTTTTTCCAGCCGACCCCGTTTGGCATTGGCTCAATTCACTGTTTTACGAGGGAAAAAGTATCCGGTAACAACATACTTCCTGTGCATGCAGAACACGATATAATAAATGAAAAAAAGCGTATGAAAAAACAAAAAAAGACCATTGCAATTTTAACCGGGGGAGGTGATGTGCCCGGGTTGAATCCGGCCATTCGTGCCATTACCATTCGTGCTTTGCGCGAAGGTTACCGGGTCATTGGGATTCGTCGTGGCTGGGCAGGCCTCATGGAGATCATTCGTGACAAAAAGGCCGACAACAGCCTCAATTATATAGATTTGTCGGAAGACCTTGTAAATAAAGCCGGGCGGACCGGGGGCACTTTTTTACATACTTCACGGACCAGGCCAAGCCATGTGCCGGCCAAACATGTCCCTGGGTTTTTGAAAGAAAAATACAATGCCGAGGTCAATGATTTGACATCTGAAGTGTTGAAGAACATTGATTTTCTCGGCATTGATTTCCTGATCCCCATTGGTGGTGATGACACCCTTAGTTATGGTGTGCGGATGTATCAGGAGGGTGTAAAGGTGGTGGCGATCCCCAAGACGATGGACAACGATGTGCCCGGTACGGACTATTGTATTGGATTCAGCACCTGTGTCACCCGGACCATCCACATGGCTAATCTTTTGAGGACCTCAGCAGGGTCGCATGAGCGTATTCTGGTGATGGAGGTTTTCGGACGTTATGCCGGTTTTACTGCCCTGCTTCCGACGATGGCCGGTGCAGCCAACCGTTGCGTAATCCCGGAGTACAAGTTTGACGTTGAGCATTTGACAGAATTGTTGATTGAAGACAGGAAGAAAAACCCCAGCAATTATTCTGTGGTTTTGGTATCGGAGGGTGCCGTGTTCGAAGGGGTAGACATGATGTTTCAGAGTACGGAGAAAGACATGTATGGCCATGCCAAACTTGGGGGCATCGGTGATGCCGTGTCGGCCCGTATCAAGGAATTGAGCCCGAAGTTCAACAAGGGGAAAAGGGTGGAGACGATCAACCAATACCTGGGTTACCTCGTCCGGTCCGGTGACCCCGATGCCATCGACAGTATCGTCCCCATGGCCTACGGCAACCTGGCCCTGGATTTGATTCTCAAAGGCATACACGGCCGGCTGGTGATCCTGAAAAACGGACGGTACGACAATATCCCGGTAGATATTGTAACCAGCATGAACAAATTGATAGATGTGCAGAAACACTACAATACCGAACGCCTCAGGCCGGTCTATGAATCATTTATTGATAAGCCGCTGTTTCTGGTCTCTTAATTTGCCGGGCATCTCCTGCCAAACACGCTGACAGAAACATCTCGAAACATCCCAAGAATAAACAGCAGCACGGCAAACACCAGGATTGGCCTGACTAAAGCATCGTTGACATAACACCAAGGTGCACAATCAAAAAAGAGGCTGCCCCCATAGGGCGCAACCTCTGTTGATGTTGTAAGCCTTTGCAAATTATTCCATGAGTTCTTGTATCCGCTGCTGCAACTCAGGGTTTTGCTGGTATTCTGTCATGATCTCCTCATACTTTTCGATGGTGATGTCTTCATCTTCAATGGCTTTGATAAGGACATCCTCCATGTCGACCTGGATTTTCTCGATCGCTTCGTTGAGTTTTATGTAGGCTTCCAGTTCTTCTTCTGTCATATCGATCTCTTCAACGGGCATTTGCTGCGCCTGCATATTGATCTCGTTGAACCGCTGTACTGTCATGTCATGATCTTCAATCTTTTCTATCATCTCTGCTTGTCCCTGCTGCTGAATGGCAATGATCTGTACAACGGCATTGGCAAAACTTTGCAACTCTTCGTCGCTGAACCCGCCCGGGTTGGCTTTAAGCGGCAATGCGAACATAAACACCAATGCCAGTGAGACGGTTGCGATAATGTGATTTTTTTTGAATAAATGCATAAGCTTTTGTTTGGTTGTAAAATAATACATGTTTGTCTTATTGCAGCACAAAGCTACAAAACATTTTAGAGCATGCCAAAAGTGGGTTCTTATTTAACAAACGTTATGATCTGTCAGAACTTCTTCAAAATTCGTTTTTTTTCTTTAACACCCCTGCCATTTGACTTTTTGATAAAAGGTACATGAAAAAAATCTCAAGGTCTTTCATCCGGGAGTTGCTTGATTATTGATCTGGTTTTTTCATTGTACTTTTTCTTTGGCTCCCATCCAAAGAAAAAGCTACCAAAAAGAAAGATCACCGCTTCTGATGCATCTGCTAAAATCTACGGCCTCTTTACCCTGCGCAGGCCTATCCGGCCGGCACGACGGCATGCCCCTTTTAATACATTCATTAATGCCGCCCGGTGGCCTGCTTGCATATACCCTCCCTGGTAAAGATGCCTTGATTTTTTTACGCAGATCCATCAAATGCGGATTTCCCCACCCACGGGCCCCGGTCAATTACGGATTTGACCACCCCACAGGCCCCGGTCAATTAAATGTTTGCACAGACCTTCAATGTTGAAACTGTCTTCTTTTCCATCGTTCTTCTGTCCTCCGTCCTCCGTGAACACACGATATGCTGGGGATTTTTTGCAGGAGAGATGTACACAGAAAAAAGAGGTACAAGAATAAGCAAAAGAATATGGCATGGGTGAAATATTGAACGAAAAAAAATCATGTATCTTTGTTAGGGAATAGAGGCAATCATAGAAGCGATCGTTGTGGCAAAAACCGTTTCCAAAGCTGTTGAGACCCCTTTGATGAGGCAGTACTATGGCATCAAGGCCAGGCATCCTGATGCGTTATTGTTGTTTCGGGTGGGTGACTTTTACGAGACTTTCGGAGAAGATGCTATAAAGACGGCAGAGATCCTGGGTATTGTCCTCACCCGACGTGCCAATGGTGCTGCTTCTTTTGTCGAGTTGGCTGGCTTTCCGTACCATGCCCTGGAAACTTATCTTCCAAAATTGGTACGTGCCGGCCAGCGGGTGGCCATTTGCGAGCAGCTTGAGGATCCAAAGCATGCGAAAAAAATTGTGAAACGTGGAGTTACCGAGTTGGTCACTCCCGGCATTGCTTTCAGCGACAAAGTGTTGGACCACAAGGAAAACAATTTTCTTGCCGCGCTGCATTTTGCCGGCAACATTACTGGCATCGCCTTTATGGACGTGTCTACAGGTGAGTTTTTAACAGACCAGGGCAATCCTGAATACATCGACAAGCTGCTTCAAAGCTTCCGGCCCAGCGAGGTGGTGGTACAGAAAAAGCACCTGACCCAGTTGCAGGCTGTGTTTCCCGGGAAATACCACACCACTGCCCTGGATGACTGGGTATATACCCGCGACTTTGCTGATGACCTGTTGCTAAAACACTTTGGTACCCGGTCCTATAAAGGCTTCGGCATAGAGGAGCTTAACGAGGGCATCATTGCCGCCGGGGCAGTCATGCAATATCTGGTGGAGACACGTCATGACAGGCTCAGCCACATCAACAGGATATCACGCATAGATGAGACCCAGTTTGTTTGGCTGGACAAGTTTACCATACGGAACCTCGAGATCCTCGATTCCCTCAATGAGGATGCCACCACGTTGAAGGATGTCCTTGACCATACCATTTCTCCGATGGGCAGCCGGCTGCTGAAGCGATGGATCATCCTTCCCCTGAAAGACAAGGGGCGCATCAATGAGCGCTATGATGTGGTGGAATATCTGCTGAACAACACAGGCATGGCTGACGCTTTGGCGGGAAAGCTCCGTCAGGCCGGCGATATGGAGCGTCTGATCTCCAAGGTGGCTGTGGGCAAGGTCAATCCCCGCGAGTTGCTGCAGATACAGAAGGCACTGGCGATTACAGATCCTGTCCGTAAGCTTTGCCAGGAAAGCGAATGCGCGCCTTTGCAAAAACTGGCTGATCAGGTCAACCCTTGTGCGATGATCCGTGACAGGATCGCGCGGGAGCTCAAGGAGGACCCGTCAGCAGTCTTGTCAAGGGGCAATGTGATTGCCGATGGTGTGTCGGAAGAGCTGGACGAGCTGCGCAAGATAGCCGGCTCCGGCAAAGACTATCTGGCGTCGCTCCGTCAACGGGAGATTGAACGAACAGGCATCCCATCGGTAAAGATCTCTTTCAACCAGGTTTTTGGTTATTATCTTGAGGTGACAAACACCCACAAAGACAAGGTGCCCGATGACTGGCAACGCAAGCAGACGTTAACCAATGCCGAGCGCTATATCACACCGGAGCTCAAAGAATATGAAGAGAAGATACTGACTGCTGAAGAGAAGATCCTGCAGCTTGAGGAGCGCCTTTTCAACGAGCTGGTTGCAGCGGTTGCCGAATATGTGGAGCCTATTCAGGTCAACGCCAACGTGATGGCACGCATCGATTGCCTCTTATGCTTTGCCACCATTGCCAAACAGTACCATTATGTCAGGCCCCGGGTGAATGACTCCTATATCCTTGACATTAAAGGGGGGCGGCATCCTGTGATCGAACAGCGACTGCCCCCGGGGGAGGAATATGTGCCCAATGATGTTTTCCTGGATAACGAAACCCAACAGTTCATTATCATTACCGGGCCGAACATGTCTGGGAAATCAGCCCTTCTGAGGCAGACCGGCCTGATCGTTTTGATGGCGCAAATGGGTAGCTTTGTGCCCGCCGAGGATGCTTCCATAGGCATTGTAGACAAGATCTTCACCCGGGTGGGTGCTTCCGATAATATTTCTTCCGGTGAATCCACCTTTATGGTGGAGATGAACGAAACGGCAAGCATCCTGAACAACATCTCCGATCGCAGCCTGATCCTTCTGGATGAGATCGGCCGCGGCACCAGCACCTATGACGGCATCAGCATCGCCTGGGCCATTGCCGAGTTTCTGCACGAACATCCTCTTTTCAGGGCTAAAACCCTGTTTGCCACCCATTACCATGAGCTCAACGAGATGGCCGGATCTTTTATGAGGATAAAGAACTATAACGTTTCCGTAAAAGAGGTGCGCAACAATGTGATCTTTATGCGAAAACTTGTCCCGGGCGGCAGCGAGCATTCTTTTGGAATACATGTTGCCCGCATGGCGGGGATGCCTGCATCTGTCATTGACCGTGCCAACAACATATTGTCGCAACTGGAAAAGACCCACAGCCATGACGAGCTGACCGGCAAAGCGGGTTCGGCAGGCCCAGGAAAGAAGCAGGATGACATGCAACTGAGCTTCTTTCAGCTGGATGACCCCTTGTTGCAACAGATCAAGGAAGATATCCTGAATACAGATATTGATACTTTAACCCCTGTGGAGGCCCTGATGAAGCTTAATGAGATCAAGCGTCTGCTGGGCAAATAGACATTGGCAGGGCAATACCCTGTTTCGCTGCCGGGGTTCTTCCGGCATAATGATCACCGGGGATGTTTAATTGCGGTAGCCTAGCCGCTGCAACACATCGTCGCTCAGGTCGTAACGCACATCGGTGTAGATCATGGATGCTCCCCCTGCCTTATCGAAGATCACGGCATAGTTGCCCCTGGAGGCCATCTCCTCTACGGCTTCAAACACCTGGTCCTGTATGGGCTGAATAAGTTCCTGTCTTTTTTCAAACAGGTCACCTTCCCGTCCGAAACGTTGCATCTGGAGCTCTTTGGCGGCCCTCTCCAATGCGATGATCTCCTCTTCTCTCTGGCGTTTCATCTCATCCGGCAGCAAAGGTGCCTCGGCCTGATATTCACGGTAAAGCCTGTCGACTTCGGCGAATTTGTTCTCGATCTCTGTCTGCCACTGCACGGAAAGATCTTCCACCTCCCTTTCGGCTGCCTTGTATTCGGGGATGTTGTCAAGGATATATTCCGTGTCGATATAGGCGAAACGCTGACCAAACGCTGTCAGCGACATGGCACCCATTATAAGGAACAGAAGCAATTGTTTTTTCATTGTGATGTCCTCCTCATTTTTTTAAACATGTTTTAGTCGATCGTGTGTCCAATAGAGAAGTGGAACTGCCCTCCCCCGTCTCCCGGCCTTCCGGGGATATCGTCAAAGCCGTAGCCATAGTCAATGCCCAGCAGTCCAAACATGGGCAGGAATATCCGGGCACCTACCCCTGCTGACCGTTTAACATTAAATGGGGTAAAGGAGGGGATGTCTGCGAAGGCGTTTCCTCCTTCCACGAAAGCCAGGGCGTAGATTGTTGCCATTGGGTTCAGCGACAAGGGGAAGCGCAGCTCTACGGTATACTTGTTATAGGCGGTTGCTCCAATGAACTCCCCCCTGTTGTCGGTGGGTGTCAGTGCATAGTTGGTGTAGCCCCTGAGTGCGATGATCTCCCTTCCGTCGATCTCCCATCCTGAAAGTCCGTCGCCCCCAAGGTAAAAACGTTCAAAGGGCGGATAGCCGATATCGGGGTTATAATAACCCAGGAATCCAAAGCGTATCCTTGTTGACAGGATGAGGTCACCCACGATGGGCGTGTACCAGTTCCCCCTGAATTTCCATTTGTGGTATTCCAGCCAGCGATATTTTTCCTGGGGTGTGGCATCTGCCAGGTCTTTTTCGGCCAGCAAGGAGTAGGGCGGGGTGAGCTGTAGTGAGAGGCTAACCTCAGACCCGCGGCGGGGGAACAGGGTGGCGTCTTTGGAGTTGCGGCCGAACACGACACTATAACTCAGGTTATTTGATTGTCCGTTGTCAAAAATAAAGCGGATGGGGCTGTTCAGGATATCATAATGCTGGTAATTGATGGATTGCTGCAGGAAAAAATAGTCGTCGGGAATGGTAAGCCTTTTCGACAGTCCAACGGAAGAACCGATGATAGAGTAGTAGCCGTAGTCAGGGTGATCGCTGGCCAGGTTTCGCCTGTGGGTGGTCTGATAGAATGACACACTGAGGGCGTTTGGCCTGTTCCCTCCCAGCCAGGGTTCCACAAATGAGGCGCTATAAGAGAGATAGCCCCGCCCGTAAGTCTGTGCCCGCAGGGAAAGCCTCTGGCCGTCTCCCGTTGGCAAAGGCCGCCATGCTTCCCTGTTGAAGAGGTTGCGGGTAGAGAAATTGTTGAAAGAGATCCCAACGGTACCGATGATACGGTTGGCCCCCCAGCCGCCGGAGAGCTCGATCTGGTCAGAAGAGGTCTCTTCCACGATGTATTCAAGGTCGACGGTATTGTCAACCGGGTTGGGAACGGGGCTTACATCAATGGTTTCCTGGTCAAAAAACCCCAGCTGGATGATCTCACGCTGACTACGTATAATGGCAGAGCGGCTGAACAGCTGACCGGGCCTGGTGCGGATCTCACGCATGATGACGTGGTCGTTGGTCCGGGTGTTGCCACTGATGGTAACCCGGTTGATGCGGGCCTGCTCCCCCTCGTAAATCCTTATCTCAAGATCAATGGAGTCATTCTCCACAGCGACCTCAACAGGCTCAAGCTGAAAGAAGAGATAGCCGATGTCCATGTATAGAGAACTCACATCACCTTCTTCCATGTTCATGAACAGGTTTTCCTCCAGCTTGTTCTGATTGTATACATCGCCTTTCCTGATATCAAGCATGGCATTCAACACTTCGGCATCATATACCGTGTTCCCTATCCAGTCGATGGCTCTGAAATAATAGGTGGGTCCCTCATCAATGTGGAGGTCGATCTCAATGCGGTTGTCTTCAACGAAATACACAGAATCCCTGACAATGGCAGCATCCCGCTTGCCCAGCTCGTTGTACTTGTTTATGAGGGTTCTTTTATCTTCTTCAAAATCATCATCAACAAGCTTGGATGACGAAAACAAGAAACGAAGGCTTCGTTCCCTGGTGTTTTTCATGATGCGTTTGATCTGCCTGTCTGTTAAGGTCTCATTCCCGTAAATGTTGATCTCCCTGATACGGGTCCTGTCGCCCCGGTCGATGTTGAACTCCAGGATCATGTTGTTGACCCTGGCAGTGTCTTCCAGTTGTCTGATCTCAATGGAAGGCGTCAGGTACCCTTTTTCCATGTAGTACTCTTCAATGGCGTTTTCTGCCCTGAAAAGGAGGTTTTCCGTGACCACATCGCCCCGGACGAGGTTTAACTTGTCTCTGAGGTCATCGGCTTCCGAGCGCCTGATCCCTTCAAACTCATACCTTGTCAGCTTTGGCCTTTCCACCAGTTGAATATCGAGGAAAACCAACCCTTCCTGTATGGAGGTGATGCCGATACTTACATCTTTAAACAGCTGTTGTTTCCACAGGTTTTGGATGGCGTTGGAGATCTCTTCGCCCGGCACCATGATTTGTTGTCCCACAGTCAGCTGACTCGCCATGATCACCATGTTGTTGTCGAGAAACATGGTGCCTGTGACGGAGATGCCCCCTATTTCATACTCTCTTGGGTTCATCGGGTCGATGACGATCTGATCGCCTGTCAACACCTGCTGTGAATGGGCATCGACGGAGAAGAAAAGTGAAAGGAGGATAAAGATGGGGGCAATTATTCTAAACATTGCAAGGTTTATTATTTTAAAGTATTCTTTGATGCAACCGTTTGTTGTAACACCTTTCCGAAGCGTCTTTCTCTTCGCTGGTAGTCAATGATTGCCTGGTAAAAATGTTTTCTTCTGAAGTCAGGCCAGAAGACCGGTGTAAAATATAGTTCCGTATATGCAATCTGCCAGAGCATGAAATTACTGACGCGCAGCTCCCCGCTGGTTCGGATGAGCAGATCCGGGTCAGGGATGTTGGCTGTTTCCAGCTCATTGATGAACACCTCTTCATCAATTTCATCCGGGAGAATGGCTCTCTCTGCTATTTTTTGTGCTATTTTCTGTGTTGCATTCAATATTTCCCATCGGGCACTGTAGCTTAACGCCACCGTTACGATCAGCTTGTTGTTATTTGCCGTGAGTTCAATGGCCTCGTCAAGCTTTTCACGGCATCTCAGCGGCAGGGAAGCCAGATCACCGATGGCTTGAAGCCTGACCCCGTTTTCGTTGAGCTCAGGTGTCTCCGCACCAATGGCCCTCACCAGGATATCCATCAGGGTCTCCACTTCCCTGTGCGGCCTGCACCAGTTTTCTGTTGAGAAAGCAAAAAAGGTAAGGAATTGCACCCCTACCTCAGCAGCGGCCTTCACTGTGTCACGCACAGCCTCTATTCCATTCTCATGTCCAAAGATTCGCTCCCGCCCTCTTTGTTTGGCCCACCTCCCATTGCCGTCCATGATCAGGGCAACATGCAGGGGAAGCTTGTCTTTGATGATGTGCTGCCTTAAATCCATTATAGGTCAATAAATTATACCTTTTAAACGTGGCACAAATTTCTTAAAATGTTTCGACAAAAAAAAGGAAAAGCGTAAAGTTTATGAAATTTTAATCTAATAGGGGCATACAGCACTGCTTCTGTCCTTAAACCTGATGGTAACGTGAATCCCGGAAAAGGCATACCAGTCGTTGTTCTTGGGGTTACCCCCGACAGGATAAACCCCATCAAGCTTGTTGGTTGTTGTAGACCGCATGCCCCAGTCGACGCCGGCGTTAACCGCCTTTGTTACGTGCAGTTTGACACCAAGGCCAAAAATGTAGGAGAGGCGGCGGAACTTATACCCATCATCCGCATGATTAAAAACAAAGCCCCCGCTCCCCCCGAAAATATAAGGGGTAAAACGGCTTGACGGATCACCTGCCACATACGGCAGGAAATTAACCTCTCCCTTGAGCGACAACTCTGTAACGGTGGTGCTGAATAGCTGCTGACCGGGTATATAGCCGGCGGGGACATTCTCGTACGATCCGCTGATTTCACCGTAAAGGGCGCTGAGCCGCAGGGAAAGATGCTTGGTATGGTTATACCGTGCTAACAACCCTCCCGCAAGACCTGGCTTGTATATCAGACTGGACGGGTTGTAATAGGGGTTCATGTCGCCAAGGTAGTTGGATGCGCCCCCGAAAATACCCACTTCGTAGGTCTGCGTGAAGCCACCGGAGAGATTTATCATCAAAAAGGCAAATACAAGGAATGCTTTGTGTCGGTTCATTTTGTCTTTATTCATCAAACATAACGTCGGGGGCGCGCATATATTATTCTGTCAGTTCCTTTTATCCAGCCCCCATGCCAGCTTGTTCCGTATTGTTTTGTAAAAATCTTTTTGTCCCACGCAGATGAGGTTCATGGAAAAAGCGGCCCGTGTCACAACCAGTTCTGTTGTTGTGTTGAGGGTTTTGGACCTCGAGTCGAGCAATACAAGGTAGTCTTGTGTCCTTTCTGAGATTTTCAGCTTCACCTCGCTGCTGTCAGGGATGATGATGGGCCTTACAGTCAGGTTGTGGGTGGCGATGGGTGTGATCACGAAATTCCTGCTTTCGGGTGAGATGATCGGCCCGCCGCAGCTCAGTGAATAGCCTGTTGACCCTGTGGGTGTTGAGACGATCAGGCCATCTGCCCAGTAGTTGTTAAGAAACAGATCATCGACGTAAGCGCTGATGGAGATCATGGTTGTGTTGTCGCGCTTCAGGACGGTCAGCTCGTTCAATGCATAGTTGAAGCTTCCAAAAAGGTTGGCGGGTTCTGTCAGTTGCAGCATCGTACGTTTGTCGATGGAGTAATCGCCGGAGATGAGTGATCTGGCGGCAAGGGTGATCTCGTCGGTGGAGATGGCCGAGAGAAAACCCAGCCGTCCGGTGTTGATCCCCAGAACGGGAATACCGGAGTCACGCACCATGGTGATGGTGTCGAGCAGTGTGCCGTCCCCGCCCAGGCTGATCATGCAAAAAGTGTCGCTGTCGGGCCTGCAGCCGGTCGACAGCACTTTTACAGGCTTCTCAAAACGCACATGTTCCCGGATGTGGTTGTATAATCTCTCATAAACAAGAAAGGAAGAGGCTCTCTCTCCCAGGGTAGAAATGAGCAGCCTGAAGTTCTCAAAAAAAGGGGGGGCAAAAGGCCGGCCAAACAATGCAATTTTCATGCGTCATCTGTTTATTTGCATCGAAGGTAAGAAAAAATGGTTAACTCAGACTGGTCAAAGCATTTCCAACCTTTTGGCATCGAGCTTCAGGAAGGTGAACAAAAGGAGGGTGGTGCCCCATAAGGAAGAGCCCCCATAGCTGATCAATGGAAGGGGGATCCCTATGACCGGTGCCAGACCAATGGTCATGCCTATATTGATGGCAAAGTGAAAAAAGATGACTGAAACGGCTGAGTAACCCACGACCCTGCCGAAAACAGACTTTTGTCGCTCGGCCAGGGTGATAAGCCGCATCAAAAGGGCCAGGAAGAGGCCGATGATCAAAAGGCTTCCGACAAATCCCCATTCTTCACCTATGGTGCAAAAGATAAAGTCGGTGGTTTGTTCCGGGATAAAGTTGAACTGTGTTTGGGTCCCCTGCAGAAACCCTTTGCCCCACAGTCCCCCGGAGCCAATGGCAATTTTGGACTGGTGCAGGTTATAGCCTGCCCCCTGCAGGTCCGCACCCCCATGCACCAGCACCTCTATCCTGGCTTTGTGATGGGGTTGCAGCACATTTTCGAAGACAAAATCCACCGAATAGACATATATTGCAACAAGCAGGAAAAGACCGATCAGCTGGGGGAATATTTTTGGTTTTTTCCGCATGATGATCGCAATGGTGATGCCAATCAGGGCAAGGATGCCAATGATGATGAGTTCGTTAAAGACCAGGGCAAGGACAAAGAGAGCAACGGCCAGTCCTGCGAAGAACAGTGCCAGCCCGCTGAGCCACCCTTCGCGGAAGAAAACGAGGATAAAGGAGGCAAACACCAGGGTCGTGCCCACATCTTTTTGCAGCAGTACCAGAACGGCAGGCACCAGGACAAGAAGGAAGGCTTTGAGCCGCATGAGGTGTCCTGGCTTTCTTAACCGTGCACTGCCCATCAGGGAAGCAAGTGCCAGAGCGGTGCCATATTTTGCAATTTCCGAAGGCTGAAAGGCCAATCCTCCGAACTGGAACCATGCCCTGGTGGAATTGACCTCTACGCCAAAAAACAGGACGCCGGTCAGCAGCAAAATAAACACCCCGTATATGATCTGCGAAAAGTTGGTAAAAAAGCGAACGTCGATCATCAACACACTGGCAGCAAGTATAAATGCTGTACATATCCATATCAGCTGCTTGCCGTAGCTTGTACTGAAGTCGAACACATGTTTTTGGGTCTCAGCATATTCGGCTGCAAAGATGTTCAGCCAGCCAATGGCCACCATTGTGAGGTATAGAAACAATACCGGTTTGTCAATATTGTTGAATATGTTGGATCTTTGTGTCATGGCATGGCTGTTAAAAAGCTGGCATCTAACACTCTTTGTTCAAACCAGTGCCGTTTCACCTCCCCCGACAGGTATTTCTCTATCATCAGGCTGGCAATGGGTGCGGCCCATACTGATCCGTGCCCGGCGTTTTCAACGATCACCGAAATGGCGATCTGTGGGTTTTCTGCCGGCGCAAAGGCAACAAAGACAGAGTGGTTTTCACCGTGTGGGTTTTGTACGGTGCCTGTTTTCCCTGCCATATCAATGTCAGGAATGCGGGAGAAGCTCGCTGTCCCATCATTTACAACCCGTTGCATCGCGTATACAATGGTTTCAAAATGTTCCCTGCTGATGGGTATGTTGTTTGCCAGAGCGTACTGTGTGTTGCTGTTTTGAGGATCTCCGACGGCCTTTACGGTATGTGGGGTAAAATAATGTCCCCGGTTGGCTATTGCCGCAGTCATGTTGGCAAGTTGCATGGGGGTTACACCCAGTTCGCCCTGGCCGATGCCGAGCGACAGGATTGTTTGTGAACGCCAGCCTCCGGGGCCGTATATCCTGTCATAATAGTCGGCCGATGCCACGATGCCTGGCAGTTCGTACGACAGGTCGCTGCCGAAATATTGTCCCAGGCCAAAGCTGCGCACATAATCGCGCCACTGTGTGAATGCGTCCTGTATATTGTTAAAAAGAGGCTGGTTGAGGGTGTTTTGAAAAATGATGCTGGAGTAGGTATTGCAGCTATGCTGTAGTCCGGTAATGGCATTGACGGGGCTGGGATGCGGGCGGCACCGGATACTGATGCCCCGTGTGTGGTAGATCCCGGCGCAGCCATGGCTGGTGGTGGGTGAAATGACCCCCTCCTCCAGGGCGATCAGGAAGCTGATGAGTTTAAAGACCGACCCCGGCGGATATTGCGCCATCAGTGCCCTGTTAAACAACGGCTTCAGGGTGTCGTTTTGTAATGCCCTGTAATTCCTCGTTCGCTGTCTGCCAACCAATAGCCCCGGATCAAAGGAGGGAGATGAGACCAGTGAAAGGATCTCACCGGTTGAAGGTTCAATGGCAACAATGCTTCCCCTTTTGTTCTGCATCAGCTTTTCACCGTATAACTGAAGCCGGGTGTCCAGTGTAGTATAGAGGTTTTTGCCAGCCACCCCGAGTGTGTCGTAACGGCCATCCTGAAAGGGACCGATATCACGGTTCAATACATCCACCATCCTGATCCGCAAACCTTTTTGCCCCCGAAGCTCTTTTTCATAGGCCCTTTCTATACCACTGATCCCAATATAGTCGCCCGGCCGGTAATAGGGGTCGTTGTTGATAATGTTTGGCCCTGCTTCCCCTACATAACCAAAAGTATGGGTGGCAACCGGATAGCTGTATTTGCGCAGCGTCCGGGGCTGGACAAAAAAGCCGGGAAAACGGAACAGCTTTTCCTGGAATGCCGCAAAGGCGGTTTTGGATATCTGCCGTTCAAAAACCGAGGCCCTGAACCTTGAATGCCGCCTGGCTTGCAACAAGCGACTCTCAAAGGTCGCCACATCAATGTTCAACAATTTACAGAACGCCAATGTGTCAATGTCGCCAACCTGCCCGGGAATCACCATTAAGTCATAATGAGCCTCATTGTACACCAGCAGCTCTCCATGACGATCGTAGATCAACCCACGGGAGGGATAATCGGTAATATGACGCAAGAAATTGCTGCGCGCAAACACCTTGTAGGAGGGGTCTGCAATTTGCAGTATGAATAAGCGTACCAGCAGAAGCATGCCAACACCCATAACAATCCAGGCAATGATCTTTTTTCGGTGCAGATAGTGGTCGGTATTGGTGTGAATGTTCATCAGATCCAGGGGGCTTGCTTAAGTAATCATGGTTGTATACTGCAAAATTAAGGAATAGCCCGTATATTCGCCGATGTTTTCAAAACATTTTTTAATTTCGTTGACCATAAACGCAAAACAATTGCCTGTATGGGAAAAAGCAAGGTCATAGTGCTGGGTGCCGGCATGGTGGGCAAGGCCATTGCCATAGATCTGTCAAAGAAACACGAGGTGTGGGCTGCCGACATTGATCAGCGGTCGCTGGACTTTCTGTCTTCCGGCTACCCCATTAAAACAGTGGGGTTAAACCTGATGGAAGAGGAGAGCATTCAATCGTTGGTCGAAGGCTTCGATCTCGTTGTATCGGCCGTGCCTGGCTTTATGGGCTTTGACACAGTGAAAACGGTGATCGAGGCAGGAAGAAACATTGTGGACATTTCTTTCATGCCGGAAGATTTCATGGAGCTCAACAACCTTGCAGCCCGCCATGGCGTGACCGCCATCACCGATTGTGGCATCGCCCCCGGTATTCCAAACCTGATCGTGGGGTATCACAATGAGTTCATGGAGGTGGAAGAGTTTATCTATTATGTGGGGGGGTTGCCAAAGGTGAAGGTGTATCCCTTTTATTACAAAGCACCTTTTTCACCCATTGATGTGGTGGAAGAGTATACACGGCCGGCTCGTTTTGTCGAGAAAGGGAAACAGATGACCAAGCCTGCCATGAGCGACCCGGAGCTTGTTTTTTTTCCAGAGGTAGGTACACTGGAGGCTTTTTATACCGACGGGCTGCGGTCATTGCTCACCAACATGGCACATATCCCGAACATGAAGGAAAAGACACTGCGTTACCCCGGACACATTCAACTGGTACAGGCGTTGAAGACCGCGGGATTTTTTGACAAAGAGCCAATCACAGTGAACAACACACCGATACGCCCCATTGATTTCACCAGCAAGGTGCTGATCAAAGACTGGCAGCTTGATCCTGAAGAGCGCGAATTTACTGTTATGCGTATTGAGCTTTCAGGCAACCAGGAAGGCCGGCCCAGGCGGTTTGTTTACGAGCTGTATGATGTCTGGGACGAAAAGGAAAAGATCTCTTCCATGGCGCGTACCACCGGATTTGCTGCCACCGCCATGGCAGAAATTATCCTTGGCGGCAGATTCAGCGGCAAAGGCGTATTCCCTCCGGAGCTGATCGCCATGGATATTGACTGCTTTGATTTTGTCATGCAATACCTCGCTGACAGGGATATTCATGTTCGTGTAAGCGCCACATGATACGACTGTTGTCCTGGCATCGGCTGCCACAGGCTACGCCACACTGCGGGTGCAGGACACGAAGATAGTGTGGCCGACACACCATGGATCTGTAAACCAGCAAGCGTTGGTTACGACAAAACCGGACCTGAATGAAGAAAAAACCCTCTCCAGCGCAGAATTACCGCGATAGCATGCAGGCCATTGGCTATGTGCCCAGGAAACAAGCGACCCGGAAAGACTACGAACGCATCGGTTTCATGTCGGGCCTCGAAGTGCACCAGCAACTGCATACCAGGGAAAAACTGTTCTGTCGCTGCCCGGCCGGCATTTATCAGGATGATGAATATGATGCGGAGGTGATTCGCCATATGCGTCCGACACTTAGTGAGTTGGGCGAATATGATGGCACTGCGCTGATGGAGTTCAAAACAAAGAAAAACATTGTTTACCGTATAAAGAATGAGACCACCTGCACCTATGAGGTGGATGATACCCCGCCTTTTCCCATTAACCGGGAAGCTGTGGATATCGCCATTCAGATATCGCTCCTGAAAAAACTGAATATTGTAGGTGAGATCCATATTACGCGCAAGCAGTATCTTGACGGCAGTATCCCTACTGGTTTTCAAAGGACGGCCATCATAGGCGTAGAGGGTGCCATCCAGTTGCGGCACAAGCTGGTGCGCTTGATCCAGCTGAGCCTGGAAGAGGATTCCTGCCGGGAGATATCCGATATAGGGCACTGGCGAACGTACAAGACTGACCGTCTGGGCATGCCTTTGATCGAGACGGTGACTTACCCCGACATGGTAACCCCTGACGAGGTGGCTGAGGCCTGCCAGGTGATCCGCTTTCTCAATCGCAGCATCGACAAGGTCCGGACAGGCATTGGCGCGGCACGGCAGGATGTGAACGTAAGCTGTCGCGGCGGAACACGTGTGGAGATCAAAGGGGTGTCGCGCATCAAATGGATCCCCGAGCTGACCCACAATGAGGCTTTTCGCCAATGGGCGTTGCTCCATATACGGGAGAAGCTTCTTGAGAGGTTTAAAAAGCCGGAGGCATGGAAGATGACCTCCAGGGAGCTTAACTCCAGGGACTTTAACTTCCGTTCGAAAGCCCTTAAAGGTCTTAGGAATGCGGGGATGAAGCTTTATGGCGTGTCTCTTCCGGGATTCCTGGGTGTTTTGTCGCATTTTACCCAGCCAGGCAAGGTGTTTGCCGATGAGATCAGCGACCGGTTAAAGGTCGTGGCCTGTATCGAAAAGCCCAATATGTGCACACACGATGCTTTGAAGTCAATGGAGGGCGCGGAGGCGTTCCGGCAACTCCGCAGGATCATGGGCAGCAAGGTCAATGACGCGGTCCTCTTTTTCTGGGGCCCGGAAGAGGATATCCCGACGGCCCTGGAGACCATCGAAGAGAGATGCCGCATGGCTTTTGAAGGGGTACCCAATGAAACCAGGAAGTCATTCCCCGACGGGACCACCATCTTCGAAAGGGTTCTTCCCGGTGCTGACCGCATGTACCCCGACACCGACTCGCCACCCATCCCGTTGCTTGATGATGACATTGAGCGGCTGAGACAAAACCTGCCTTCTGAAACCATTGTGGCCTACAAAACAATGAAAAAATGGGGGGTTCCCGAAGATGTCCATACATATATTTTGCGGAATAACCTCTTCCCGCTGTTGAAGGAAATGGTCGAAGGAGACGGGGAGGAGCCGGTATTTGCCGCAACACTCCTCGGACAGCGGATGCGGTTTGTGGAAGGCCACTATGAGAGGGCCCCGGGGTTCCGTTACGCACAAGTGGCCGGAATGATGAGGGCCCTTCGGAAAAGAGGGCTTGATGCTGAGCTGATCAAGCCCATTTTGCCGGTGATCTATCAGCATCCCAAAATGGATATGGACTCCATACTGACCAGCGTCGGCTACTCTCCCATGAACGAAAGTGATGTGCTGGCGAACCTGGACTTCCTGAAAAAGAAATTCAGCAGCATACGCATCAATCACGGCAGGGAAGCGGAGGTAAGCTGGCTGATGGGGCAATTACGGCCCGCTGCCCTGGGCAATATGCCAATGTGCAGGCTGAAGGCATCTGTTAGTGAAGGGGTAGGGGGCAACAGGCAGGATGAAGCGTTATAAGAGTGATATAATCCAGCGATACGATGAGTGAAGACTTTTTCCAGGGATACAGGGGGCGGGCCTTGCGAACCCTTAAAAAATACAACGTCAGGGTGTGGGGCCAGGCGAAGATCGCTACCAGCAGGGGAAACTTTGTGGGTACGGTGTTGCCGCGTTCTGAAAACGATGATGACGGGCATATCGTCTTAAAGATCCCCACGGGCTATAATGTGGGTATCGATGTCGGCACCATCCTCGACATGGAGGAGACCGGATACAAGAAGGCCAATTATAAGATCCCCGAGCAGGAGTTCCCGTATACCAAGGGGCTGCCCCGGGTGAAGCTGATTGGTACCGGCGGAACGATAGCCTCAAGGCTGGATTACCGGACAGGGGCCGTCATCCCTGCCTTCTCACCGGGGGAGCTTTATGGTGCAGTCCCCGAACTGGCCGAGATCTGTAATTTGACCACTGAAAAGGTGTTTGCCGTATTCAGTGAAAACATGGGTGCGGCACAATATAAACAACTTGCTGTTGCCATCGGCAAAGAGATAGAGAATGGCATTGACGGGATTGTCATTGGCCATGGCACGGACACCCTGCACCATACTGCCGCGGCGCTGACCTACATGATCAAAGACCCGCCTGTGCCTATCGTGCTTGTAGGCTCACAGCGTTCTTCTGACCGGCCGTCATCCGATGCCGCACTCAACCTCATGCATGCCTGTTATACGGCCGGACATGGGGATATCGCCGAGGTGATGGTATGCATGTTCGGTCCTACCTCTGATGAATATGGTATGCTGCACCGCGGGACACGTGTTCGCAAAATGCATTCGTCCTACCGGAGCACTTTCCGTACCCTGGGCGACATGCCCCTGGCCACGGTGACGACCAAAGGGGTGAAACCCATCAAAAAAGATTACAACCCGCGCAGGAAGAACAAAAAGGTGACC
The DNA here is from genome assembly GCA_007125585.1 of Bacteroidales bacterium. Taxonomy (GTDB): domain Bacteria; phylum Bacteroidota; class Bacteroidia; order Bacteroidales; family UBA7960; genus PUPG01. The sequence continues at coordinate 47,554 of SLCY01000087.1, read as the reverse complement.
ATCATGCCATATTTTGAAGAAAGGGTGGCCATCCTGTATTATTACCCCAACATGTTTCCCGATATGGTGGATTCATTGGTGGACAATGGATACAAAGGCATTATCATTGCCGGTACAGGCCTGGGTCATGTCAACAAGCCCCTGTATCCTGCCCTGGAACGCGCACATAAAAAGGGTGTGGCCGTATACATGACAGTGCAAACGCTTTGGGGCTACGTGCAGATGTTTGTCTATGAGACCGGCCGTGAGATGATGGCCCTGGGTGTTGTCCCTGCCGAAAACATGCTGCCTGAGGTGGCCTGGGTGAAGCTGGGATGGGCCCTGGGACAAACCGCTGACCTGGAAGAAGTGAAGAAGATCATGCTGACTCCCATGAACGACGATATCACACGGCGGGAACCATATAATGGTTACCTGGTATACCAGGGCGGCGTGCCGGAGGTAGAGGACTTTATCAGGCGCTTCAGGAAGTAGTTCCTCGCAACCACCGGGCAGGCACGTCTCCGTGCAACATCAAGGTTGCATGAACCCCCGGAAAAACAAAACCCCTTGCAACCAACAGGTTATGAGGGGTTTGCTGTACCCGGAGCCGGGCTCGAACCGGCACGGCCGCAATGGCCACAGGATTTTAAGTCCTGGGTGTCTACCAATTCCACCATCCGGGCATGCCTGAAAAAACATGTCAGGCAGATAAAAAAAAACCTCTTTTCAGAGGTGTGTTTTGAGCGGAAAACGGGACTCGAACCCGCGACCCCGACCTTGGCAAGGTCGTGCTCTACCAGCTGAGCTATTTCCGCCTGCGATCGTTTGCGGTTGCAAATATACGGTTTTTTTGATACATCAAAATATTTTATTTTTGAATCGCTACGAACATTTCACAAACCCGGCTTTTCCCGTGCAGGCTGATGGTCGTTCCCTGCCCAGGCCTGTTTGGCCCCGTCTGAACAGTAGCTTCAACAATCTTCTTAAATGCTGTTAAAAAAGCACTCATTTTGTTTTTATTGTTTAAATTTGTGCGCCAGAATGTAATATTAACCTTTAAGTCAATCATTGCAATGAAAAAAATGCTTAGCCTGTCCCTTTTCTTGTTCTTATTGCTCGGAAGTGCCCCCCTGACCGCGCAAATCGAAGCCGAAGCGAAGCTGGGACATATAAACACAAATGAGCTTCTCCGCATGATGCCGGGCCGCGACCAGGCGCAGGCAGATCTTGAAAGGTATGCCCAGGAGCTGGAGCAAACCTTTACAGCCATGCAAAATGAGTTTCAGACCAAATACCAGGAATATATTCAAAACCAGGAAACCTATTCCCAACTGGTCAGGCAATCAAAAGAACGGGAACTGCAGAGCCTCAACGAGCGCATCATGGAATTCCAGGAGATGGCCCAGCAGGATATTATGGAGCAGGAAGAAAGGTTACTGAACCCCATCATCGAAGAAGCCAGGGAGGCCATCCAAAAAGTAGGAAGGGACAAAGGCTATACCTATATCTTTGATTCCAGCGGTGGCTCCATGGTATTCTGGGAAAATGGTGATGATATCATGCCCCTGGTAAGGGAAGAGCTGGGACTTTAGTGTAGTCCAATTTAACAACAAAAGGGATATTCAGATGCCCGGGAGGTTGTGTGCGTTCACACCGGCCGCTGCGGGCATTTTTATTTGCCCGCCTTCTCCCTGTACCAAGCCGCATACCTGATATAGTTTCTGGAGATCCTTTCTAACAGGTCTTCGGAGAGCTCCTTGCTGATCTGTTTGATTTTTTTTGCGGGGATGCCGCCATACACACTTCCGGGTTCAATGATGGTGTTTTCCAGGACCACAGCCCCGGCAGAAATAACAGAGTTTTTGCCCACCACGGCATGATCCATCACCACCGCATTCATGCCGACCAGCACGTTGTCTTTCAGGGTACAGCCATGAACAATGGCATTGTGGGCAACGGATACATTGTTCCCAATGATTGTGGGGGCGGTTTCGAACGTGCCATGGACCATGGCGCCATCCTGGATATTGACGTTGTTCCCGATACGGATATAATGCACATCCCCGCGGATCACCGCATTGAACCACACACTGCAATGGTCGCCCATCACCACGTCGCCGATGATGGTTGCATTGTCAGCAAGGTAACAGTCCCTGCCGAATACGGGCGTAAAGCCCCTGATGGATTTTATGAGTGCCATGGGTGTTATGTTTTTTTGTATCAATTGATGTGGTGTTCCCGGTTTTTGTTCCTGCAGCATTTCTTGCCCGGGGTCAGCACCGGGTGTTTAACCCCTTAAGCCCCTGTCTTCTCATTCGCCGAGGCCTATCAATACTTCCAGCGGGTCTTTGCCCTGCATCACCATTTTTCCGGGATTTTCAATGAACTCTTTAACTTTTACAAGGAATCCCACCGATTCTTTGCCATCGATGATGCGATGGTCATAAGAAAGGGCCAGGTACATCATTGGACGGATCGCCACCTTGCCGTCGATGGCCACCGGCCGTTCAATGATATTGTGCATGCCCAGGATGGCGCTTTGCGGCGGATTAATGATGGGGGTGGACAACATGGAACCAAAAACACCACCATTGGTGATGGATATCGTACCGCCGGTCAGCTCTTCGATCGATAGTTTGTTTGCACGTGCCTTTTCGGCCATTTCATTGATGGTCTTTTCCAGTGCGGGGATGGATCGCCGGTTGGCATCCCTGATCACAGGTACCATCAGCCCTTTTGGGGTGCTTACGGCAATGCCAATGTCAGCGTAGTCAGGGATAACCATATGGTTGCCGTCAATATAGCCATTCACCTGGGGAAAGAACGGGATGCTTTCTGCGATTGCCTTCACAAAAAAGGACATGAAGCCCAGCTTGAATCCATACTTTTCTGTAAAGCCCTTCTGGTATTTCTTGCGCAAACTGATGATGGCCGACATGTCGGCTTCATTGAAAGTGGTCAGCATGGCGGTCTGGTTTTTAACCGCCACCAGGCGTTCAGCCACTTTTTTTCTCAAGGTGGACATTTTTTGCCGGTCTTCCTTACGGGTGCTGCCCCAAGGGCGGGCTGTCACGGTAGGAGGACCAGTTTGCGGGGAATGGTCGGCACCGGTAACCCGCGAAGAAATAGCAGCAAGAATGTCTTTCTTTGTGATCCTTTTGCTGTCGGGACGAATAGCATCCAAACCCGGTGATATCCCCAGGTCTTCCATCATTTTTTTTGCCTGCGGCGAAAAAGTAACATCCCCCGACTGCATATCCTGTTCAGGACTTTGTTTTTCGCCTTGCCCCGTATCTGCCGACGCCGGTGGTGCAGCCTGGGTGCTGGTCTGGCCGATCCCCTTGCCGGGCTCCGGCGGGTTTGCCTGGGTGTCGATCTGGCCGATCACCTTGCCTGGCTCAAGAGTGGTGCCTTCTTCCACGGCGATCTTGATCACCCCCGCCGCACCGGCATTGATGGTCAACGTCGCCTTGTCGGAATCGATTTCAGCGATCTCCTGATCTTTTTCCACATAAACCCCATCCTCCACCAGCCATCGGGCCAGTTCTACCTGCGTGATGGATTCGCCTGCTTCCGGTACGCTAATGTCTATTTTCATTGATCAATGGTATTTTTAAAACACTTTATCAGCCAAATGACTAATGCACAGCTGCTTACACTCCCTGCACACATTGACGCAGTCGCACTCCTCAAAAGCTTTTTCCACAATTTTCCGTTGCTGCATCTGGTGGAACCTGATCGATCCGCTTGCCGGACTTGCACTGGGCGGCCTTGCGATCACGCTCATGCTGAACCCCTTCAGATTCATCATGATGAAAGGCCAGGCGCCCATGTTCTGCGGCTCTTCCTGGGCCCATAACCACCGTTTTGCATTGCCATATTTTTCCCTGACGGCGTTCAGTTCGTCCTCAGGCAGAGGGTACAATTGTTCCAGCCTGATGATGGCGGTTCGATCAAAACCTTTTTGTGACAGTTCCTCCTTCAGGTCGTAATAGATCTTTCCCGAGCAGATGATCACCCTCTCTGTGATCTCAGGGATGGCAAAAGGGTCATCAAGCAAGGGGTGAAACCTGCCTCCTGCGAGATCCTCCAGGGGTGACATGCACTGGGGATGACGCAACAGGCTTTTTGGGGTGAACACCACCAGGGGTTTCCGGAACGGGCGCTTCATTTGTCGCCGCAGGAGATGGAAAAAGTTTGCCGGTGTGGTGCAATTAACCACCTGAATGTTATTTTCGGCACATAAGGTCAGGAACCTTTCCATGCGGCCGCTGGAATGTTCAGGCCCCTGGCCTTCATAACCATGGGGAAGATAAAGTACCAGTCCGTTGAGCACCTTCCACTTTTCTTCGGCGCTGGTGATGAACTGGTCAATGATGATCTGTGCCCCGTTACTGAAATCACCAAACTGTGCTTCCCAGACAACCAGTTTGTTGGGGCTGGCCATTGCATAGCCGTATTCAAAGCCCAGGACGCCATATTCTGAAAGCGGCGAATTGAATATTTCGAAATGTGCCTGTTCTGTGCCGAGGTTGTTCAAAGGCACATATTCTTCTTCTGAGTCATCAATCTTCAGTACGGCATGCCGGTGACTGAAGGTCCCGCGCTCCGAGTCCTGGCCTGAGACCCTGACAGGTACACCTTCGTAAAGCAGGGTTGCGTAAGCCAGGGTTTCGCCCACGGCCCAGTCAACTTTCCCGGTCTGCATCACCATCTTTTTTCTTTCATTCATCAGACGAATTGTCTTCCGGAAGAAATTCTTCCCTTCGGGCAACGAGGTGATTGTATCGCCAAGCTTCTTTAAGGTCTGTAAATCAAACGAGGTGTCGGTTGGTTTTAACAGGTCACCGGGCTTAGCCCTGGCAATCCCCTTCCATGTATTTTCCAGAAACGGGTCGATATTGCCTTTTTCAATTTTGCGACTTGCTTCCAGTTCCTTATCCAGCTTTTCGTTGTATGCCTGTTTCAGTTTGTCGGCTTCATCCTCGCTGATGTTTTGATTTTTAAGGAGCTTCCTGATATAGATGGTTGCAGGGTCGGGGTGCTTTTCTATGATCTTGTAAAGCAAAGGCTGGGTGAACCTGGGTTCATCGCTTTCGTTATGGCCAAATTTGCGGTACGACAACAGGTCAACAAACACATCCCTCTGGAACCGTTGACGAAACTCCATGGCCAGTTCGATGGTATAGACCACGGCTTCAACATCATCACCGTTAACATGAAAAATGGGGGTTTGTATGATCTTGGCCACGTCGGTGCAATAGGTGCTGGACCGGCCATCGAGATAATTGGTGGTGAACCCCAGCTGGTTGTTGATGACCAGGTGGATGGTGCCGCCGGTCTTGTAACCCGGCAGCTGCGACATTTGAAGGACCTCATATACCACCCCCTGTCCGGCAATGGAAGCATCCCCATGGATGATTATCGGTGCCACGGCCTGATAGCTGCCCCCATGTTTCAGGTCGGTCTTTGCCCTGGAGATACCTTCTGTCACAGGATTCGCCGCTTCGAGATGGCTGGGGTTGGGCGAGATGCTCATGTTGATTCTGTGCCCATTGCGGGTGGTCGTTTCCAGGGTGCATCCCAGGTGGTATTTTACGTCTCCCAGCAAGGCCTCTTCAGCATACTCCTTTCCCTCAAACTCACTGAATATTTGTCTGTAAGGCTTTTTCAGAAGGTTCCCGAGGACATTGAGCCGTCCCCGGTGCGCCATGCCAATCACATATTCGCGGATACCCAGGGCAGCCCCCCTCTCTATCACTGCATCGAGCGCGGGGATGAGCGTCTCACATCCCTCCAGGCTGAAACGCTTCTGTCCCGGGAAACGCTTTCTGACAAAATGTTCAAAGCCAACAGCTTCGACCAGTTTGCCAAGGATCTGCTTCTTCTTTTTGGTGTCAAATACCGGCGTGTTCCTCTCACCCTCCATCCGGTGTTTCAACCACTCAACGATCTCCGGCGAACGTATGTACATGAACTCTGCCCCAATACTTTGACAATATGTTTGCTGCAAATGGTCAATGATCTTTTGCAAGGTGGTTTTCCCGATGCCGATCTCATTGCCCGCCTGGAACTCCGTATCCAGATCAGCATCATTGAGGCCAAAATTCTGGTGATCAAGGGTGGGAAAATATTTCCGGCGGGTGCGAACAGGATTGGTTTTGGTAAAAAGATGTCCGCGCTCCCGGTATGCATTGATCAGGTCAATCACATTGAACTCATTGCGAAACAGAGTGCTTTCCTTCTCCGTGAAACCGTCCGGGTCAGGGTAGTGTGTCCTTGCAAACTCAAAACCCTCAAAGAACTGCCGCCAGCCAGGCTCCATCCTTTCCGGGTCTTTTTGATACTCGTTATACAGGGCTTCAAGCCGGGAAACATCCATGTTCCCTATGTAGGAAAACTTGTCCATGGTGGGTTATGCAGGGTTTAAGTAGAATTGCGGTGGAACGAAGGAACGATGGAACGAATGAACGATGGAACAACAAACAAACAAACCATGTTGTCTCTGTTTATACAAAAATAGCATAAAATTTGTTCAGGCGCCGGAAGTTGTTCTGGGTTGAATAATGCTTTGTATTTCTCCTGTAAAAAGCCACCAGCATTTTGTGTGTTGACGGATGAGGGAAGAACGAAGGAACGATGGAACGAAGCTTTTGGCTGTTAGCTATTGGCTTTTAAACTTTTAAACCCTTCAACCCATAAACCTTTAAACCCTTCAACCCCTAAACTTTTAAACCCTTCAACCCATAAACTTTTAAACCCTTCAACCCATAAACCTTTAAACCCTTCAACCTCTTTGACCTTTCGACAAATGACAAACATTAATAAACAAGCAACGATCGGGTGAAAGATCTTAAGATTTTTTTCATTCGTCTGTGTGTGATTTTACATAAAAAAAAATAACATGTACATTTGTATTGGCCATCACAATTCATCCATATCCCGAATTGATGGGTCAATAACACCATACGTTAACATGGCAAAACAATCGAAATCAGAAGAGACAGCTGCTTTGCAGCGGGCTTGGGACAGGTTTTACAGCGGGAAGTTTGAAGATGCCATTGCTTTGTTCCATGGGATCCTTGATTCAGGAAAGAACATGTCGGCATTGTATGGCCGTGCATGTGCTTCGTTCAGGGCCTCAGACTATGAGGCTGCCCTTGAAGACCTCTCGGCGTTGATTGAAGCAGATGGGAAGAACCCTGATGCTTTTCATACCAGGGCTTTGGTGCATGGTGCCAACGAGAATTACAGCCTTGCCCTGAAAGACCTGAAGGCGGTAACAAAGATTGAACCCGGCAATGGTGAGGCCTGGTGCGACATGGGCGGATTGTATCTGATCCTTGAAAAATATGCTGAGGCGAAGGAATGTTTTGAAAAATCGGCTGATATTGATAAAAAGTGTGCATGTGCCTGGTTTGGGAAAGGGGTGGTTGCACTTTTCATGAAAGAGTTCAACAAGGCGAATGAATCCCTGAACGTTGCCCTGGATCTTGACAAGAAACATGCTGTGGCTCTGATGGCGCGGGCAGAGGCAGCTTTTGGCCGCGGTCAGAAAAATGAGGCAATGAAGGACCTGGAAAAGGCCTTGTCAATTGACGAAGCGTTTTTTCAAACAATGCGGGAATATATGAAGGAGGGGAAAGCGAATATGGACGGGGAAATGGATGACGAGGCCATTTTTTGACTCCCGCGGGGGATGGCCACCCCATATGTTGTTCTTTTCTTTAAATTGCCGGAGCTGTCGATGATTCTCCGGTTTCCGGCAATGAAAAAGCCGGACCGTCAGCAACCGCCGGGTACAGGTGTTTCTTCCGGTGGGGCGGGGATGGCGGGAGACGGTTTCCGGTCTGGTTCCTTGGTGATGCCAAGCGGCATGAACCGCTGATGGTCCCAGCGTGCTTTGTCATCACGGTAAAAAGCCCGCGAAGGGTCAAAGCTTTCCACGACATGTTGTTTGATGGCCTGGAAATTTCCCGGGATCACCTGCACATTCTCAAAACCCTGACCCAAAAGGAGCGTTAACGCCGCCACGGAAACGTGTTCATGCCCGGCATAGAGCCACACCGGACTGTTGGTTTTCAATGTTCTCCTGTGACTGCGATCCAAAAGGTCAGCGAACGGAATATTCACTGCACCGGCGAGATGTCCTTCACGGTACTCTTCCGGGGGACGCAGGTCCACCACCAGCTGGTCTCTTTCCTTACTGTCCGATGAATGCCAGGTGTAAAGGCTTTCATAGGAGATGAACACGTTGTCTTGTAATTTGTCCACAACCTGCCGGTTGCTGGCACCATACTTTCCCGAGGTGAAAAGGGCAAATACCACGGCCAGCATAATGATTGAGAAAAAAAGCAACGTGCTGTCGTTGAGTGTTTGATTCTTCATATGGTTATCTTTTTATCCTTTGATTTTCTGTTGAACCAGCCACCCGGAACCCGCCATCCGTTGATCATCTGCCGGCAGTTCGTGTTGCAGCCAGTCCCCGGCTTATCTGTTCATTATTTTTTCAACAGCCACCAATTACCGGGATGATCTCCGATTCTTCCGGGGCCTTTATTCTGGGCCGTTCTTCTTTCTCTTTTGCAGCGACACCCCCTTCAAGGAAAAATTGCCTTGCTTCGTACAGGAACCTTGCGTTAGACCTGTCTTGGAGGTTATAGGCTGTGGTGTCGGGGATTGCGGTATCGGTAAAAAGTTCCTGAAACAGTTTGTTCAACCCCCCGTCCATGATGAACACATTGTCATAACCCGCCCTGGCTGCTGTCAAATAAGCCATCATGGCGTTGCTGCTGCCGTTGGAGAAAAAGATTTTTGGCCGCAGGTCTTTTCTGAACAATGGCCCCCATCGTCTTTGCAGGATGTCATGTGGCGGGATGTGAACGGCGCCGGGAAGCGTAAAACGTTCGTATTCGGCTTGCTGACGGGTATCTATAAGCACCAGTTCATCGCGTCCGTTTTTTATCTCAAGGATCACACGGTGGCTGCTGACATATGGCTTGCCTGCATCGATCTTTTCTATCAGTTCCCCGGGATTCCTTTCCCGGATGTTGCTGCTCCTTTCTCCGGGAAGGAAAAGAAAGACAACCATCGCGGTGAGCAGCAGCATGGAGGGCATTTTGTAGGATGGCCTTTCTTTGATCTTATCGGATGCTGTTTTGTTTACCTTGTCCTCTATCATCTGTGTGATAATGAATGCCAGCAAAGCGACGATCACAAGCAGCAGGGCGAACCATGCCCTTGACATTCCGAGAGAGTCATAAACAAAGATGTTTCCCAGGAAGTGGCCGGTGTATAACGGTTCAAAGTCATGATAAAAGTGCCCGAAGAGGAATATCCCGGCAAGCATGCCGGCCAGAAATACCATGGCATCTTTTTTGCCTGTAACGGCGGCCACGATGCTGGTCCCCGGACAGTAGCCGCCAAGCACGAAGCCGAATCCCATGATCACCCCTCCCGTGATGGCTGAGTAAAGAAAGGTCGGGTTGACAAAGACCAGGTCCATGTCTATCCATCCCAGGTAGCCAAAAAATAGCAGGCCTGTCATGGCGGTGATGCCGGCGGTGAAGAAGACGCGCAGCACAACGAAGTCATATCCGTAGAATACGCCGGCGAGTTTTTTGGCCGAGGAGAACCCGGCCTGTTCGAGGACATAACCGAAGCCGATGCCGATCAGCAGGGCGAAGAAGAGATTGAGTTCGGGGTTTATCAGCCCTTGTGGTATCAATGGTGCCATGGGTTCTGTTTTTTTGTTATGTCCACAGTTTTCTGAAGAAATAAGCGATGAGGTAACCGGTGCCGAATATGGCCATCATGGTAAGCAGTCCGCCGGATGACAGCACGGCCATGCCGCTGAGTGCGGAGCCGCTGGTACACCCCCGGCCGAATTGCGCACCCAGCCCGAAGAGCAGTCCGCCCCCCAATGCGAAAAGCAAACGTGTCCGGACGCTGATGCGCGGGCCGTGCTCCGTCTTGAAGCCAAGCCTGTTGGCAATGGCTCCGCTGAGAAAGGCTCCCATGATCATGCCCACAGCCAAAAAGACAAGCCAGGAGCCCATGGGGTTGCTGCCCTGGAAATAATCAGCATAAAAGGCCGATTGTTCAGCATAGTCAGGGGCTGATGAAGCCACGGCAGATATGACCACGCTCTTTGCGGCGCCACTGGCACCGAGACCCCGGCCGCTGACCACAAAAGAAGCCAGCAATACCAGGCCCAGAAGGAATCCGGCCAGGTAAGGGTTCATGTAATTGGTTCGAATATGACGCATCTGGAATGAATTTTTGATGTTTATTGTTTGTTGTCAATCCCGCTTTTTATTTATGTTATACTGACTTCAGCATCATTGGTGGTCACCGGGGTCCAGGGATTGGTGTCGCCAGGGGGCGGCTGCCGGTTATCTGGCCGGGGGTGCTTGTGAATGGCACCGACCTGCACCCACCTAGCAGCCACCGATGACCGGAACCCCCTCCTCTGTTTCATCTGTTTCAAGCTCCGGCCGCCTGTCCGCAGACCCTTTGCCCACCAGGGGGAAATGGTGTACACTCTCTTCGGTAAAGGCACGAAACCCACCCTGGGTGGTGTACATTGTATTGTGGATAAATGAATTGGCACCATAGGGAAGGTTGTAAGCATCATAGCCGAGCAACCTCAGAAACGAGGTGACATATGCACTGTGATGGCCGGTAAAGCAGTATATGGCGATGGGTTGGTCTGCCGGCAAAGTTTTCAGGTGTTGCGTAGTGTGCAATGAGGTTTTTGGTGTGTACTGTATTGCCCCGGGCAGGTGGCCGCTGTTGTATAATACTTCAGGCCAGTAGTTTATAAGAAAATATTTTTCGGGGTCGTCTGTTACTTCTTCCAGGCTGACGTTGATTTCGTCAAGCCTGGCATTCAAGATCTTGGTGGCCCTGGCTCTCAGGATACGGTATCCGTTTGTTTCTCCTGTGCCAATGGCGGGCAACTCCCCGGCAGGTGGTTTGGGGATGGGTTGTGTTTCCAGCTTCCCCTCCAGGTGCGAGCTCAGGGCCGCCAGCCAGTGTCCTTCCGCGATGCCATGGTCCCATGAGCTCAGGCCAAAGCGCAGGGTGAGCACGTTGTCATAGCCCAGCAATAACAATACGGAATTGACATAGGCGCTGAGCATTGCATTGGGGCACACCAGCACGATGAAGTCAAAACTGCCGGGGTCTATCACCTGTTCGAAATGATTGAGGATACCGGAAGGCCTCACGTTGACACTGTGTTCAATATGGCTGGCAGCAAACTCGTCGGCAGGGCGCAGGTCGATGATCTGTATGTTGGCCCCATGCAAACTGTGATACAGGTTCCCGGCATTGACCAGGGATGGCAGATACGGGCTGTTCAACAGGTTGCCGTTCTCCTCAAGATAATTCAGCAGTTCGACTGTCTCTTCTTTGGAAGGGGCGGGCCCATTTGGCTGGCGGGTGCTGCTGCATGCTGTGAGCATGAAAAGCAGGATGAACATGTACAGTTGCATTTTGTGTTTTGCGGCAGTCATGGTGTTGTGTTAGGTTTTATCCGTTGTTTTATTGAACCGGGGTTTCGCATCCGGATCATTTCCGGTGTGCATGCGGTCTGGGGTTTTGAATTGCAGAAATGATCCATCAACATCTTTATCTGTTTATCATTTTGATTTTATGTCCTGCCGCCGCACCTCCCTCTCCGCCTCCTGCAATGGCTCTTCTTCCAGCTCTTCCCAGCCGGTGACCATGGCCCTGAGGTTGGATGTGAGGGTATGGCCGGTCGTGATCAGGTAAATGTGTACAATTACAAACGCCAGCAAGATATAAGCCCCCAGGGTATGGATCGCTGAAACCAGGTACAGGTCGTAGAGTCCCGGTGACTGGATGGCACCGTCAATCTGAACACGGTAAAACATGTATGCGAGTCCCGAAAGTACCATTACCGGGATAAAGATGATCTTCAGGCCAAGGTAGACCAGGCGCTGCATGGGATTTAACTTGCTGAGGCTTGTTTTTTTGGTGGGGTGGGGGGTGTTACGGAAGATCCCTGTGACATAGTAGGCTACCTGGGCTTTGAGGTTTTTGCTGGTTGGCACGTATTGCCGCCACTCGCCTGTGGTAAAATGCCAGAAGATCGTGAAGATGATCAAAACAATCAATATCCATGCTGCATTGTTGTGCAGAAGAACGGCGTTCTCAAAACCAAACAAACGGTAGGAACCATGTATTTCAAATCCTGTAAGTGCCAGGAACAATATAAGGAAAGCCTGTGTCCAGTGCCAAAAGCGCTCATAGCGGGTGTACAAATACACTTTCTTCATCGGTTCATCGTTTTTTGAATCAGGTCAGGTGTTTTTTTTACTCTTTTCCTCCATGCAAGATAGCGTAGCGATGCATGAATCACAACACCAGCAAAGGAAAACAGCAACAGCAGGATCCCAAAATGGTCGATGGCTGCATGGGTGGTTTGTGCCGGTATGTAAACGCCTTCGATCCCCTCAAGCCTTCCGCCTGAGCGCGTATGGCAGTCTTCGCACTGCAATGCCTGATCTGCCGGCGACACCATATGGTTTATCCTGAGAAACATCCTGGAGTCGATGAAATCGTAATTGCCGGAGAAAGGCATCCCGACGTATTCCATTCCTGCAGCAAGGGCTTCGTCCCAGTCCAGGTCGACCCACAGTGCACCCATGCCGGGGTCTGCATCCCAGAGCTTTGCCTGTATGATGGTCCTGTGCTCTGTGTCGTAGGGTTGACGACCTGTATGTATCTTGACGGGATAAATGCGGGCGTTAGGATCGGTGGCATCTCCAAACAAGGTGTTGATATAGATCATGGTGTCATTTTCGCCAATGATGTCGGAGATCAGGTGATGGTCGGCTGTGCCATTGAACCAGAGATAGTCTGGCGCGGCATTCTGGCGCCAGTGAAACTCCCCTTTGATAGAAGTATACAACAGGTTTCCAAGAGTGTCGAGGACCTCGTAGGGTTCTCCGTCCAACCTGTCGGTAGCCGTTGACCAGTCCCAATGCATCTTGGTGGGGTTCACCTTGGCATACACGGGGATGTGACATGTCTGGCAGGCCACCTTTACCGCATGTTCGTTGAGCGTTTTTTCAACATGGGGCAGGGCGGTGTGACAGTCCTCACAGGTGGCGCGCATCGTGTTGTCGCTCGAAACGCCGTAATACCTTCCAAGCATCTGGTGATTGGTGGTCTGATGGCAGTCGATGCATTCCAGGCTGGCACCTTCGGCCGACATGTGAACATCTACGTCCCAGGATGCATGCAGCAGCGCGCTTTCCAGGTCGCCGTGCTTTACGTTGTTGCCACCACCGCCGTAAAAATGACAGTAACCGCAATTATCCTTCTCCGGTCGCCCTACCTGCTGGACAATGGTTTGCAGGTCGAGGCCCGGGACCGGATAGCCGGCGCCTCCCCGGGCCTTGTCGTACAAGCCACTGTTGTCATGACAGATCAAACAATCGATATTGTAAGGGTTGCCGTGGTCAAAACGGTCATCAAACCAGCCATAACCTATATGGCAACGGTTACAGGTTGCCTCATTCGACAGGATGCCCGTGCAAAAATTGTTGATGAGGTTTTTCTTGCCCAAATAGGTCACGCCCCGTCCCTCGATGTAAGCCTCCCGCTCCCAGTTCCAGTGGGCGTTGGACAACACCTCGTCCCCTCGTTCGGTATGGCAGGATATACATGTGGCGGTGACCTCATGGGGATTGTCAAAATCGCGCTGCAGATCCGCATGCTTGCTGTGGTCAACAGACGGCACATGCGGGATGGAGTGCTCCTCCTTCAGCGCCTCCAGCAGGATGTTGTCTTTGCTCGCATCACGAAGCACAATGGTGATGATGACAATGGGAAAGATGACAGACAAAATGAAGGTGGCAATGTTTTTCATTGAAGACAAATGTTATGATCAATATGCAACCTGTGTATGCGCCGGAAAAGGCTGTTTAAAGCATATATGCAAATATATCAATATCAATAACAAAACTACTGATTTTTACAATATGAAGGGACAAAAAATAAAAAGATGTATATATCTGACATGCAGCGATTTGTATCCTAAACCATCATTGGTCTAAAGAAAAATCAGACCCCGGTCACACCCCGGAATTGTTGGTTAAAAGCTGGCTTTCACATGCAGCCGCATCATGTTTTTCTCTTTCATGCCGGCGAATATATTGTTCCCATTGCCATCGAAGAAATAGCCCCCTATTGACACCACCAGGTTGTCGATCCCCTGGTAGGAGACCTCGGGTGTATAGAACCAGGCATGATGGTTGGCCGGGTCGTCCCATTCAGAAATGGATACGCCGCCTGCCAGGGGCTGTATGCGGAGCCTGTTTTGCAAAAAGGTTCTTTCTGTTTGCAGGATAAGGTAGTCGCTGAGCTGATCACGGCCCCTTTCATGGAGGAAGCCCCTGAGGTATTGCACATTCATGTAGGTGCCATTTGCGAATGTGTAGTCACTTCCCACAACAATTTTCGTATAGGGCTCTTTTTTCAGGATGACCTCGTCGTCCGGCATGGGAATTGGCATTTGATGCGGTGGAAGGTGCACTTGCATGATCAGTTCGGTTTCGGGGATAAACACGGCCATTTCGCCCCATACGCCGACCCTGCCAATGCTGCCTGCCAGGTCGGCTCCAATGATATGGTGGCGGGGATAGACCAGGGTGGCATGGATATGGGGTACTCCCGTATCCTGGTTGATGCTGAGGGTGACGGACGTGGGCAGGGGCAGGGGGTCTCTGCCGTAAACATAACTGAGTGAATAGTCGGTGTTGGCGGCAAAGCTTCTCCATCGCATCCCGATGGTGGCGCCTTCCGAAAAGTTGTTTCGCGGCATGATGAGCTGATCGCTTGTTCCGGGCGCTGGTATAATGTCCGGTATTTCAAAGGGAAAGGCAAACAGGTCGGAGAACGGTCTGAGGGGCATGCTGGCCGGCTGAAAACGGGGGATATATACCGTTTGCAGGGAGCTTTGGTGGCTGAAGTGCCATTGGAGGCTGATGGCATCGGAGCCCATCATGCGGCCAAAGTCCAATACATCCTCGAGGTCGTGGGGGTTCAGATTGCTGGTGGGATTGAACCTGTCGGCGGTACCCCATGCAATGGTTTGGCGGCCGACCTTCATATCAAGGTCTTCAAAAAGGAATCCGTGCACCTCGGCATACAACTCCCGGATATCCAAGTTCCACGGGTTGATCTTGTCTTTATGGAAGAGGTCGCCCGATCCTTCCACAATGGATGGCCCCAGGTGCCGGATCCATACGTTGCCCACGACCCGAAGCGGGCTTACCCTCTTTTCCAGCGTCAGGTCAAGGCGGTTCTCATTCCAGGCCCAATCCTGATCGCCCCTCAACATCAGGCGATGGTCGGTCTCTACCGAGCCCCGCAAAATCAGCGGATGTTCCTGTGCCGATATCCACCCCGGCAACAGCAGCAACAAGCCTGAAAGTATAAACGTGTTCGTGTTCATGGGGTTGATGTGTTTAGTCAGCATTAGCGATCCCAAAATCCAGTGCGCATTTATGGTAACATGATCAGTCGCTTATATGATAACGTGTTCAATACCTTGTCAGGTTTCTTATGGTAAAGATTTCATCATCAAGGCCGGTATCAAACGCCACTTCTTCAAAGATCATCCGGGTGCTGTGGTCCCGTTTCAGGTTGGTCATGTGTATTTCTTTGGTATACCAGTAATCCCCTTTTTTATCAAAGGTGTACTCGGCAACCTTGAATTCCTGTCCGCCCCTGTCGAAGCTTTTCATTTTTTCGGGATAAAAATGCTTTTTGTTGATGTGGATGATGATCTTTGAGTAGTCGCTTCGAACGTCCGGTAATGGTTCGAGCTGTATGATATAATGATCTTCCGTTTCTTCCAGGTCCTTTGGCGAGAACCTTTTTGAATATTTTTCGGCTTCCAGGTCTTCGTAGGAGAAGTCGGTGCCGGCAAAGGACTGGTTCTTGACGTGGGAGGCGATCCTCCTTTCCCTGCCATAGGCTGGCATGTAGAGGTACATCACCTCATCCGGCAGCGAAAGGAATGCAATGCCGGCTTCGGCCGCCGGGGCAGTGAAACGAAAGAGGCGTTTGTTCACACCCTTTTGCCAGACCCGGGCCTCGCGTATTCTTTCATGGCCGCTCCTGTCGATGAGTATCAGGGTGATGGAACTTTTCTGGTCTTCGCCGGCGAAAACGACATCGTCCATCCGCCGGAGTATCGTTTCGGCATCCGCTGCCATGGCCAGTTCGCCTGCACCGCTCAAAGCCAGTAGCAGCAGCAGCGCTTTGATCATCATGGTTTTCATAGCGTACATTTATCGGTTATTATGTTTGTTTTCAATCAGCTGTAACATTCACCCTTTTGGTTGCAGGTCTCTTTCTTTTTTCCCTTGCTTTGAATAAAACGTCCTCCAAGGATCACCGGAAGGATCGTGAGGGTTGCCATCCCTGCGGTGATCATTGTGACAGCGATGAGGAATCCGAATCGCTGGAGGGGCACCAGGTTGGAAAACACCAGCATCGCAAAACCGGCGCTGACAGAGATCATGTTGATAACGATGGCCTTGCCGCTTATGCTTATGGCCCTGCCAAGGCTTTCCTGCAGCCCAAGCTGTTGCTGCTGTCCTTCGCCGAGCCGGCTGAAGAAATGGATGGAATAATCTATCCCGATGCCAATGGTCACGCTTCCGGTAAGCACTGTGGCAATATCCAGGGGCACCCCCGTGATCCCCATGATGCCGAAAAGCACGATCAGGGTCACGCCGATGGGAATGACCGCCAACAGTCCTTTGTTGAACGAACGCAACAACAAACTGGTCATCAGCACCACCAGTGCGAGGGCAATGATCAGGCTGTATGTCTGGCTGTTGATGATGCTGTCATCAAGGCGCTTCATCATGACAGGGATGCCGGTAACGGACATGGATAAATTTTCGGTGCTGTGTTTTTCCACGAAAGCTTCAAAGTTTGTCTCTATCTCCCTGAGCACTTCCAGCTCGTTCGATGTCACATAGCCCTGGATGATCCCTTCATCAAAGCCGGGGCTCACCAGTTGTTCCATGATCTCCTGTCCTTCCAGGAGGAACCATAGCTGGGCGATCTTGACATCATCGTCGGGAATGACCTTTCCCTCGCCCATGACATCGTTCATCTGCTTGATGAGGTCGGCCACCGACTGAGTATAGGGGATATAATCGAACTGTTCCATATAGTCCTGGGCCTGGCTCATCATCTGCAATACCGTGTGACTCTGGACATCGCCGTCGATCTTCAGGAAAAGGGGTGTGCTGCCGTTGAACTTTTCTGCCAGAAGGTCTTCACCCTTCCTGACAATATTGTCCTGCTGGAAATAATCGATGATCTCCACACGCCTTTCAATCTTTGTCATGCCCCATATGCTGACACCCAACAGCAGCAGCCAGATCGTTAAAAGCCATCTTTGATGGTTGAAAACCAGCATGGACAGTTTTTCGGGTATCCGGTCGAAGATATGGGAGGTGGCAGGTCTTTTCACCGGCCGGTCATTTTCGTCCATCACAGCCAGCAAGGCCGGCACGAAAGTTACTGTCAGCAGCATGGAAAAGAAAATGCCCACTGCGGAGAACATGCCAAACTCCCTGATCAAGGTAAGGTATGATCCTGCGATAAACGACAAAAACCCAAAAATGGTGGTCACCGACGCCAGTATCACGGGAACCACGATATACTTTACCGCCCGTTGCAATGCCTTGTTTGGGTCGATATGTTTTTCAGCCATCACGGCATTGACCACATGGATCGCATAGGCACTGCCTACGGCAAGCAGGATGACCGGGATAATGTTGGATAGCATGGTGATCTGATATCCCAGCATGGCGATTACCCCCATGGTCCAGGTGATGGCAATGAGCACGGTGAGCATGGGCAGCAGCACACCGTGAACACTGCGAAACCCCGCCAGCAAAACCAGGCTGATCAACACAAAAGCCAGGGGTGCAATATAGCGGATGTCGCTGATGATGATCCGGCTCAGTTCCAGCAATGTCACAGGCATCCCGCCATAATAAATGTTTCCCTCGAATGGGATCCCTTTCAGCTTTTGCTGGATTTTTTCAACCACCTCGGTCCGGTCCACATTGGTCAGGATCTTGCCGATAACCAGGGTGGCCGTCGCATCTTCCGATACCAGGTTGCCCCTGTAGATGTCTTTGGACAGGGTGTAGGCCTTCAGTGAATCCAGCGCCTCCCTTTCGCCGGGAATGTCGTATTCATCCACCAGCCTGCCCGTTTCTATCCCGTATTCAGTGCCCCGGATATCCAGCACATTGGTAAGGCTGGTCACGTAACCGATGCCCGGCACCGAACGGATGCTGTCGGTTACCTGTTTGACCAGTTCCAGCATATCTGTCTCAAAAACATGCTTTCCCTCCAATCCCACAATGACCATCTCATTCCCACCGTAAGTGTCACCGATACGGTTGAAAAGCATCGCTGAAGGATCCTCTTCCGGAAGGTAACTCATCACATCGGCATTGACCTCCAAGTCTTTCAAAAAAAAGAGCATCACAATGGTCATGGCTGTCACTGCAATGATGACGAGGTATCTGAGCCGTACGATCCCTTCAGCAAAAATATCCATGTCGCTTATCTTGACGGGTTTATGCGTTGTTTTTAATGCCGGTGTACAATAAGCTGATCAGCGGGTCAATCAGGCGTTTGTGGTCGAAATCACTGCGCCCCATAAAGATGGGCAGCTCAAATCCTTTGGTGGCCGTCACGATTGCCTCTGCGACCAGGTGCGTGTCATCTATGGCAAAGGTGCCGGAAGCATTGCCCTCATCCAGGATCTCCCTGATCATTGCAACCTCCATGGCATCATATTCCTCACGAAGCTGCTCCACGATGCCCATGTTGTTTACAAGGTCCTGCCGCAATGCATCATAATAGACCGTAAGCTCCCTGACAGCGTTCATACGTGTGTGCATGTACAGCCGAAGTTTTTCTTCCGCGGAAACAGGCCGCTGTGTTACCCCTCTCAGTTGATTGGCCAAAGCACTCACCTCTTTGTCTATCACGGCCTTAAATACTGCTTCCTTGCTGCTGAAATGGGTATATATCGTCCGGCGCCCTTTCCTCGACATGTGGGCGATGTCGGCCATTGACGCCTTATTGAAACCGAACCTTTCGAAAACCTGACGGGCGGCTTTTAAGATGTGCTCCTTTGTGGTCATCTGTCTGGTAGCTGGCTGCGTGTGAACTGCTGGTTGCCGTAAAATGGGCATGAAACAATTGCACAAATATAGTATTATTGTGCAATAATTGCAAGAACCGGTGAATATTTTTTAATTTTGTCTGTAAACATGCGACCGGCAAGGTCTCTGCAACACAAAACACAATGATTATGTCGGGAAAACGGATTGTCGTATTGACAGGTGCGGGCATCAGTGCCGAGAGTGGTATCAAGACATTCAGGGATAGTGGTGGATTGTGGGAGGAATACAACATCATGGATGTTGCCACTCCTGAGGCCTGGGAGCGCAACAGGGAGCTGGTGCTGGAGTTTTATAACCAGCGCCGCAAACAATTGTATGAGGTGGCGCCCAATGATGCCCATTGTGCTTTGGTGGAGCTGGAGAAGGAATATGATGTGCACATCATCACCCAGAATGTGGACGACCTGCACGAGCAAGCGGGATCAAGCCAGGTGATGCACCTGCACGGGGAGTTGAAGAAGGTGCGTTCGTCGGTGGATGAGACGTTGGTATATGATCTTGACGGATGGGAGCTGAAGCCGGGCGACAAATGTGAGAAGGGGTCACCGCTGCGTCCACACATCGTGTGGTTCGGTGAGCCGGTAAACATGATCCCCGCTGCTGCAGACCTCTCCTCCACGGCAGATATCTATGTGATCATCGGCACTTCCCTGAATGTATATCCCGCAGCCAGCCTGGTGAACTATGTGCGTCCGGGCACCCCTGTGTATCTGATAGACCCGGATGACCTGAGCGTGGGGCATATCCCTGAACTGCACGTCATCAAGGAGAAAGCAGGCACGGGGACGAAAAAGCTGGTGAAGGAACTTATGGGCAAGGGAAAACCGTAAAATGGGAATAATGAACTGAACAATAAGCCAAATCCCGTATTCTGGTGCGCAAGCTAACCATGGATGAACTGAGGCGTAAGACGCCGGAGCTGTTCCGGGCGTCGGACAAGTTTCCGCTGGTATTGGTGCTCGACAACATCCGCAGCATGATGAACACCGGCTCGGTGTTTCGCACGTCCGATGCTTTTCTGCTGGAGGGCATCATCCTTTGCGGCTTCACGGCCACCCCCCCGCACCGGGAGATCCATAAGACCGCCCTGGGCGCAACCGAATCGGTGGCGTGGAAATATTTCGAGAAAACCACCGAAGCCATCCGGCAGCTCAAAGATGAAGGCTACACGATCATTGCCCTGGAACAGGCCACCAACAGCCAGAACCTTAAAGATTTTCATCCCGAGAAGGGTAGAAGATACGCACTGGTGTTGGGCAACGAGGTGAAAGGGGTGGATGATGCGGTGCTGGCATTGTGCGACACCTGTCTGGAGATCCCCCAGTTTGGCACGAAACATTCAATGAATGTCTCCGTTAGCGCCGGAATTGTTGTCTGGGACTTTTTTAACAAACTAAAGCCCTGATGTCCGCAATCATGATAGCACCCGCAACGGGGGGAACGCAGTCAAAACAGCGTCCACGACACAGGGCTCCATGTTATTCAAAGGTAAGGGAGACCATGAGGCTGCGGGAGTTGAGGCGGTCGATGGAATTGTAGTAATCGTTAATAGGGGCTACTTCCCCAGGGCGAACAAGGTTTGTCAGCCCAAAAGATAACTTGATCTCGGCAGAGAACTTGAAGTAGTAAAAATACTGGTCGAAGCCTGCTCCAACCTCGTAATGGATATCGTTTCTGCCCACCCGGGCAAGGATATTCTCCCCTATTCCCAGTTCGATGGACGCCAGGTCGTGGGTATATTTGGCACCGGTAAGCACATAGACCCTGGTATTGGTCATGCGGGCCGATTTGTACTTCAGGTGCAGGGGAAACTCCAGGATGGTGGCCTCGAGATACTGTCTGCCTCCCGGATCGGGGTCATGGGGGTCCCATTCTCCGGGCCGGTAGTATTCAAGGTAACGTTCACCGAAAGATATGGTGGGGATAAAGCGAAGGTCGGTAAACTGGCCCAGCTTTAAACTGGATACGATGCCGATATGAAAGCCGTAATCCTGTTCGGGCAATACATACTCAAAACCATATTCGCCCTGCAGATCGTCATCGGGCTTGATGGAAAAGTTCATGGTGTTCACCCCCAGTGCGAAACCAAAATGGTAGGGCCTGTGGTCATGTTCAAGGCGGTTCAGAAACTGGATCCTTCTGTTTCTGCGCTGTGCCATCACATCTTCCGGCAGCAGAAACAAGATGCAGCAGGTGGCGATCAGTATCCTGAAGAGGTGTTTGCTTTTCACGATCTTGCTTGAATTGAGTATTTATGGATTGGTGAACGTAAAATGCCCCCGGCTTATTTTGTTTGTTTATAAACCAACGGTCATGGCGCCAGTCGCCGGACGTCCCATTGCCCGTTTTGTTTGTTGTAAAACAGCCTGTCGTGCATACGGCTTTTGCGCCCCTGCCAGAACTCAATGCTGTCGGGCTGCAGCCTGTATCCTCCCCACTGGTCGGGGCGCCCGATCTTACGGCCTTCATAGCGTTTTTGCACTGCCAGGTATTGCCGTTCAAGCGTTTCACGGTCACTGACGGGTTCGCTTTGCGGTGAGGCCAAGGCACCAATCTGGTTATCCCTCGGCCTTGTGGCAAAGTAGGCATCAGAAGCAGCCGCACTCACCTTTTCGACTGTGCCTTCCACCCTGACCTGGCGCTGCAACTCCAGCCAGAGGAAAACAAGTGCGGCATGGGGGTTGGACTCCAGCTCCCTCCCTTTCCGGCTCTTGTAGTTCGTGTAAAAGACAAAGTGGCCGTCATCCACCGCTTTAAGCAAAACAACCCTTGCGGCTGCCTTGCCATCAGGAGTGACGGTGGCAAGGGTCATGGCATTGGGCTCAGGAAGGCTCCGCATGACTGCCTCATCAAGCCATTGATGGAACAACACAATGGGGTCGGAAGGCGCTATCGACTGATCCAGTTCCGCCATTGTATACTCATTGCGAAAAGATGCGAGGTCCATTTTCTCGATGATCCTGGTTTTGTTTTATGAGTTAAAGAATCGGCGCTATAACAGATGCTTATGTCAGTTCTGGCAAAACTTCTTCAATGCCTCAAACAGCAGTTTGTCCCTGTTCACAGGGACGACCCCTACCAGTTCACACACCAGGCCGCCACCCAGGTTGCAGAGCCTTGCCATGAGCTTTACGGGGGCACCCACGGCAACACAGAGTGCGGCAAGGCTGATCACGGTATCTCCCGCACCGGACACATCGGCAACATCACGAATATAAGCTGGAATAGATCCTGACTCGATGTCGCCACCAGCATTGCGACGGCAATAATAAATGCCTTTGTCAGACAAGGTGGCAAGGACGATCCCCACCTGCAACTTATCCTGTAAAGCAAGCACCGCCTTGTGGATATGCTCGGGGTCTGCCAGCTCTCCATTCAGGTTAAGCCCCTCACGAAGCTCTTTCAGGTTGGGCTTTATCAACGTTACACCCTGGTACAGGGAGAAATTTTTCTTTTTGGGGTCCACCACAACAGGCACATCATGCTTTTTTGCAAGCTTCAGGACCTCTTCTATCAAAACCGGTGAGATAACCCCTTTGTCATAATCTTCAAACACGATGGCATCCACACCATTGGTGTCAAGGAGTGCGGTAACCTTTTTCATCAGCGCCACCGACTCTTCATCTTCAAGGTTGTGCCCCACCTCTTCATCCACCCTGAGCATCTGTACATTGTTGCCGAATACACGGAACTTCACGGTGGTCAAACGTTTTTCACTGGTGATGATCCCTTCGCTGGTGAGGCCCTTCTCATCCAGCAACTCCCGGAAAAGCTCGCCCTTGCTGTCATTGCCGATCACAGAGCACAACACAGGGATGCCGCCGAGGTTCTGTATGTTCATGGCTACATTGGCTGCGCCGCCAAGCCGGCTCTCACGTTTGTTCAGCCTGACGATGGGCACAGGTGCTTCGGGCGATACACGGTCCACATTGCCCCACAGGTAAGCATCGATCATCACATCACCGATGATCAGGAGCTTCTTGCCCTCAAAAGAATGAAATAAACGGGTGATGGTATTTTTATCTGTCATGGAACGTTGAATGGTGTTGATTGGTTATATTGGTATCGAAAGGCATATGTTGGGTTAACCGGCATGTTGATTGGTTGGGATGCCATTATTATATTGTACTTCGCGCAGAGGGAGGGGCCCCTATGTCGCCGTGTGACAAAATGATGACAGACATCCATCCATCATAATATAAGATGAAACGGCTGCTGTGTTGGATTTATTTTAGTTGCGACAAGGCTTTTTTTATCCTGTCGATGGCTTCAATGAGCAGGTTGTTTGATGTGGCGTAGGAGAACCGCACGCATTCATCGTCGCCGAACGCGCTGCCTGGAACCATTGCAACATGGGCTTTTTTCAACAGGTACATGCATAGGGCGGCGGCATCGTTAACGGGCTGCTCTCCATCATATTTCCCGAAGCAGGCCTTCACATTGATAAAAAGATAAAAGGCACCTTGCGGCTTGTTAGCAGTGACTCCAGGGACTTCGTGCAGCAGTTTGATTACCAGGTCGCGGCGCTCTTTGAACTTCTCGAGCATATGTCTGGTCACTTCAGGGTCTGTCTCCACGGCCTCCAGGGCGGCACGCTGTGCGATGGAGCATGCTCCGGAAGTGATCTGCCCCTGCAACTTGACGCAGGCTTTGGCAACTTCAGCATGAGCAGCCATGTATCCCAGGCGCCAGCCTGTCATCGCAAAACCTTTGGACACCCCGTTTACGAGGACGACCCTGTCTTTGATGGCATCAAAACGGGCAATGCTCTCATGCTTCCCACCAAAATTTATGTGTTCATAGATCTCGTCGGAGATGATATATACGTGGGGGTGCCTCTCAAAAACTGCAGCCAGCGACCGGAGCTCTTCGCGCGAATAGACCGACCCGGTCGGATTGCAGGGACTTGAAAAGATGAACATCTTTGTTTTGTCGGTGATGGACTCTTCCAACTGCCCGGGGGTGATCTTGAAATGGTTCTCGATGCCGGCTTTTACGTATACCGCCTTTGCTTCGGCCATCTTCACAATTTCTCTGTAGCTTACCCAATAAGGGGTGGGTATAATGACCTCATCACCGGGGTTCACCAGGCACAGCATGGCATTGGCAATGGATTGCTTGGCCCCTGTGCTCACCACGATCTGATCGGGCGTGTATGCCAGGTTGTTGTCGCGTGCCAGCTTCCTGCAGATGGCCTCGCGCAGGTCCTGATAACCATTTACCGGAGGATAAAAAGAGAAGTTGCCGTCTATGGCCTGCTTGCCGGCCTCTTTGATATTGTCCGGAGTGAAAAAGTCCGGCTCCCCGACGCTGAGGTTGATCACATCATGGCCTTCGGCCTTGAGTTCACGGCTCATCCTTGACATGGCAAGGGTTTCGGACTCTGACAAGCGATTTATTCTGTCTGACAGGTGGTTCATGGCTCTGTAAACGATAAGGGGTGGGTTTATAATAAACAGTTGATATCAGGTTTTTTATAGAAATGGTGAGCGGCAAAATTAGCAAAATAAACCAATTTGCCAAAAGGGATTATCTTTGTCTGAAAATACCTATAGCCATGGGAGACATCTATTACATATTGCGTTATACCATCCCTTCGATCGTCGTTTTTGTCACGGCATGGTTTCTTTTGAAGGAATTTTTCCAGCAAGAGAACAAACGCCGTCATGCAGATCTGATGTCTGACCGGATGCGCATTTCGATGCCACTTCGCCTGCAGGCGTATGAGCGGCTTGTTTTATTTCTGGAGCGTATTTCTCCAAACAACCTGATCATGAGGGTATACCGGCCTGAGCTGACAGCGGGAGAACTGCAAAAACAGCTGATCAAAAGCGTTCGTGATGAATACACGCACAACCTGTCACAGCAATTGTATATCTCACCCCAGGCCTGGGATCTCATCAACCGTGCATATGAGGAGACCATGGGCCAGATCAACTCCCTGGCTTCATCACTGAAGGAAGGTGCCGGCGCCACCGACCTGAGCCAAAAGATCCTGGAGACAGACCTTGAAAAGTCAGCCACCAGGGAAGCGCTGGACTTTTTAAAGAGTGAGGCAAGGCGCAGCTTTTGATGGGGCGCGGCCCGCGACGGAAGCGTGGGGGTCGCCCGATGCATCCAAAACACCCTGTCGTTTGAAATAAAAAACCGGAGACCATTCAAGAGAGATGAACATCACACTAAACAACCGTCCTGAAACGATTTCCGGCAAAGAAAGGATGTCGGTGAGTGAATTGTTGAAACACAAGAACTTCACCTTCAAGTTCCTGGTGGTCAGGATTAACGGCAACACCATACGAACGGATGAGTATGACAGTACCATGATCCACGATGGGGATGATGTGAAGGTGATCCATCTGATCAGTGGCGGATGATGACTGCTGTGGATATCCTGCGGCCTGCCTTACCTGGGGATGGCCGGGTTCATATGGCCAATGCCGACCAGGCGGTCATACAGGTCGCCGGGCTGCCGGTGGTATACATAGATGGTGTAGTCGTTTTCGGTAACGGAATGGCTCCCCTCAATATGGCTGATGTCGGCCTCTGAATCATCTTCAGACAGATAGGCGTACAAATAGTTGTAGTATCCCTGTTTCAGGAGCAGGCTCAACTCGTAGGCCTGCTCCCCATAATTATAATTCATCTTGTTCTCCTCCGAGAAGTGCCAGTCTGTCAGCGCACCCATCACATGCAGGTAGCCTTGCTCCAAAGGCCCCCCCTCCATCGGCAGGTGAAAATGGACCCAGGCATAATCACCCTCCAGGTGGTTGTCGCGTGCATCATGGGTCATTACCTGGAACCTGCCGTTCAGGTCATCATCGGTGACATACCGCTGGTATGCCCGCGGCCTGTCGGGCAAAAGGTAAACATCCCAGTACCTTCTGGAAGAGCGGATGTCTTCAACCCTTTCTGACAGATACCTCAGGCTTCGGATGTCAAAACGCCTGAATTCGTTGTTGCCTTCAAAAAGCGTCTTTTCTTCATGGTCATAGAGCAGTTCGTTGCCCCGGATGGTCCTTGGGGGCAGGCCGGTGATCGCATTGTCCCAGCGTCCGTTTTGCGTAATTACCACTTTGAGGTCGCGGTAGGGATTGGTGATACGGTAACTGCCGGTGTTGATGTTGAACACCAGTTGCTGCTTCCGGTCACGGTAGCGTACCAGGTTGGCCTGCTGAACATAGCCATCAACGGTGACAATTTGCCTGAACACCGAAAACCTTCGCGTGAACACAACATTGCCAGGGTCACCCTCAAGGAACACCTTCAAGATATAGTTGCCCGACTTTGCCGGGCGCAGGTTAGCATTCGGAAATTCCAACCAGTAATGCGTGTATGGCACCCTGGTGTTCATCGACCGGCGGTAATCCCTGATCTGGTCCTCATAAAACCCTTCGATGTACTCGTGCTTCCTCAGTTCGGAAGGCTGCCAATGGGCATCGCAATGGATGATGGTGTAATGGTATTGCTTGTAATCAGCATCCAGATCATCAAAGCGGAGGATCAGGCGGTCACCGGAGCCCATGCGTATCAAAGGGGGGGACAGGTCAAAACCTTTTTGATTAAACAAAACGGTTTTGATGTTGTTTTTATGGGTAAAATCGCCATAAAGAAAATAGTCTCTATCTTCAGCCTTCGCACCGGAGGGCAACAGGGCGGTTATCATCACCCAGGCAATCCCAAGGCATAAAGAGGGGAAGGTTTTTAACAGAAAGGGAAAGCGGCATTGCATCTGAATCCATTTTTCGTGTTGCACAGCTGTGCTGTAAGCAAAGCTAATCAAAAAATGAAATTGTGGCAAAAGTATTTTTGGTATTTAAAAATATCTATAATTTTGTTGCTGAGCATTATTCAGAAAATATGATCAGAAGATGGCGACAGTGATCAAGATCAAACGTGGGTTAGACATCCCTTTGTTTGGGGATGCGGAGAAAATATTGCAGACACCGCCCCGGGTTGATGAATATGCAATGAAGCCGCCTGATTTTCACGGGCTGTTCCCGAAGATGATGGTGGAAGAGGGGGCCCGTGTCAAGGCCGGCACCCCTTTGTTTTTTGACAAGCACAATGAGGATGTGGTATTTACCTCTCCCGTCAGTGGTACGTTTACGCAGTTGGTAAGGGGTGCCAAACGCCGTATTCTGGAGGTTCGCATAGAGCCTGACGGAAAGAATGAACATGTTGACTTTGGTGCCGGCTCCCCTGCTTCGTTCACGCGTGCCCAGATTGTCGAAAAACTGCTTAAAAGTGGTCTGTGGCCTGCCATTCGTCAACGCCCCTATTCGGTCATCGCCAACCAGAATGACATACCCCGTGCGCTCTTTATCTCCGGGTTTAAAACAGCACCCCTGGCGCCGGACATGGACTTTGTCGTTAACGGGCAGGAGAACGAATTCCAGAAAGGCCTTGATGTGCTTGGCCGTCTAACGGACGGTGATGTCCACCTGGGCATACACGCCACCGATACCACTTCGAAAGCCTTCATCCAGGCAAAAGGAGCCAGGGTACACCGCTTCAAGGGGCCGCATCCAGCCGGCAATATTGGCATACAGATACATCATGTCAGCCCGCTCAACAAAGGGGAGACCGTATGGGTTGTGGATGTCCAGGATGTGATCGCCATCGGCCGCCTGTTTGACAAAGGCATTTATTCCGCGCAGAAAATTGTTGCCCTCACCGGCCCGGAAGTGCTCAACCCACGTTACTATAAAACCCTTCGTGGGGCCAGGATCACGTCATTCACCCAAAACAACATCAAAGAAGAAAAAGATGTCACCCCCCGTTTCATCAGCGGGGATGTGTTGTCGGGCGAAAAGATCGGTCCCGGCGGCTTTGTTGGATTCTATGATGACCAGGTGACGGTGATCCCCGAAGGTGACAAGCCCGAACTGCTGGGATGGCTCATCCCCAAAACGGACAAATTCAGTGTTTCCAGGACCTTCTTCTCTTTTTTGATGCCATGGAAAAAATACCGCCTGAATACCAATATACGCAGTGGCGAAAGGCCATTTGTCATCACAGGCGTGTATGAAAGGGTGCTGCCCATGGATATCCTGCCCATGCAGCTGATAAAATCAATCATGATCAATGATATTGACATGATGGAAAAGCTGGGGATCTACGAGGTGGCCCCGGAGGACTTTGCCCTGTGCGAGTTTGTGTGCCCGTCGAAGATCGAAATGCAGACCATTGTCCGTGAAGGGCTGGATGCCATGCAGAAAGAGTTTGCCTGATACGATTGTTTGACAGATAATAACCCATAAAACAAAGGACATTGAAAGCTTTACACAATCTGGTTGAGAAGAAGGTCAAGCCGCATTTTGAAAAGGGGGGCCGGCTGGAGAAGTTTTACCGTTCTTTTGAAGCTTTTGAGACATTTCTTTTTGTCAGCGGGAATGTGACAAAGAGGGGGAGCCATATCCGCGATGCCATAGACATGAAGCGGACCATGTTTCATGTGATCATTGCCCTGATCCCCGTATTGCTTTTCGGGATGTGGAACGTGGGGTCCCAGCACTATCAGGCCATCGGCCTGGAGGTTGACTTTTTTGACAAGTTTGTTTTCGGACTGATAAAAGTTGTTCCGCTGATCATCGTGAGCTATGCCTCCGGACTCGCCGTTGAGTTTATTTTTGCCAGCATACGGGACCATGAGGTGAATGAAGGCTTTTTGGTTACGGGCATGTTGATCCCGCTGATCATCCCTGTGACAACACCATTGTGGATGGTGGCCGTAGCCACTGTGTTTGCTGTAATTATTGGCAAAGAGGTTTTTGGCGGCACGGGAATGAACATCCTGAACCCGGCCCTGCTGGCCCGTGCCTTCCTGTTCTTTGCCTACCCGGCCCACCTCTCGGGCGATGATGTGTGGATCTATACCAACCTGCAAGAGGGGCAACAGCTGATCGATGGGTTTTCCGGGGCAACACCACTTGCCGTGCTTGCCACAGGAAATATGCAGTCGCTGCCTTCGGCCATGGAGATGTTTATCGGGACGATCCCCGGCTCTGTTGGAGAGACCTCCACGGTGGCCATACTCCTGGGTGCCCTTATTCTGGTAGCCACCGGCGTGGGAAGCCTTCGCATCATGCTGTCTGTACTGGCCGGCGGCGTGTTCATGGGATTGCTGTTCAACCTGTTTGCCGTGAATGAATTCATGACCATCCCCCCATACCACCACCTGATCATGGGTGGATTTGCCTTTGGAGCGGTGTACATGGCCACCGACCCGGTGTCAGCCTCCCAGACCGGTACAGGGAAGTACATCTATGGATTCCTGATCGGCGTGATCACCCTGCTGATACGTGTTGTGAACCCGGCCTATCCTGAAGGGATGATGCTGGCCATTTTGTTCATGAATGTGTTTGCACCGCTGATCGACCATTACGTGGTGGGCGCGAACATCAAAAGGCGCCTGGGCAGGCTGAAAAACCTGCAGGTGAAGATGGATTCAGAATAAACCCTTTAAAAACAAATCCGATGTCAAACCGATATGTGTTTCTCTATGCTTCAGCAATGGTGATCATCGTGGCAGTTGTCCTGTCAGGAGCCGCTACATTGCTCAGGCCCCTGCAGGAACGAAATATGCGCATCGAAAAAATGCAGAACATCCTTGCTGCCATCAATATTCCCGCACCGCGGGGTGAGGTCGAAGACCTGTTTGACCGCTATGTGACAAACACAAAGATCGTGAACCATGTAGGGGATGAGATCGAAGGGGATGCCTTTGAAGTGGACCTGCAGGATGAGATCCGTAAAGGGGTTGAAGATCGCCGGCTGCCTGTATATATTGCCGAAGTGGACGGTGAGATTTATTATATAGTGCCCCTGAGGGGTGCGGGGCTCTGGGGCCCTATCTGGGGATATGTCGGGCTGGAGTCTGACCTTGTAACGGTTGCCGGTGCCAACTTCGACCATGCAAGCGAAACGCCCGGCCTGGGGGCAGAGATCTCTGAACGGGGCTTCGAACAGCAGTTTGCCGGCAAAAAGATCTTTGACGATGAAAGCAACTTCCGCCCGGTGAGGGTGGTGAAAGGGAGGGTGGATCCAGATGACCCCCATGCCGTCGATGGGATCAGCGGCGGCACCATCACCTCCAACGGTGTGACCAACATGCTGCGAGACGGCCTGGAACTGTACAAGTCTTACTTTGAAAAACTCAAAACCACATGAGCCAGAACAATAACAATACACAGAAAGAGGCTTTGTTCTCTCCGAAGAACCAGAAGCTGCTGTCGAACCCCCTGGGGAAAGACAACCCCATCAGCGTCCAGGTGTTGGGGATCTGTTCGGTGCTGGCCATCACGGTGCAACTGCAGACATCGCTGGTGATGGCCATCTCGGTGGTTGCCGTCATGGGGTTTGCCAATGTGATCATCTCCCTGCTGCGCAAAACCATCCCGCCACGCATCCGAATCATCGTACAGCTCACCGTCATTGCCTCCCTCGTGATCCTGGTGGACCAGGTGCTGAAAGCCTATGTTTATGATGTCAGCAGGCAGCTGTCCGTGTTCGTGGGACTGATCATCACCAACTGTATCATCATGGGGCGACTCGAAGCCTTCGCCCTGAACAACAAGCCCTGGCCGTCATTCCTCGATGGCATAGGCAATGCCGCCGGCTATGGATGGGTGCTCCTGACGGTAGGCTTCTTCCGTGAACTCTTTGGTTCAGGGACCCTCATGGGCTACCAGGTCATCCCCAATGCAGTCTATGAGATGGGCTATGAGAACAATGGCTTCATGATATTGCCACCCATGGCGCTCATCACCGTGGGTGTCATCATATGGGTGCAACGGCATAAAGACCGGAGCCTGGTCGATGTCAGCTAACAAGGATGGTTGAACGTAAAACAGCAATGCAATGGAAGAACTCGTCAACATATTTGTAAAGTCGATCTTTATTGACAACATGGTGTTTGCCTATTTCCTGGGCATGTGTTCCTACCTGGCCGTGTCGCGGACGGTAAACACCAGCGTCGGCCTTGGCTTTGCGGTGATCTTCGTGCTGGGCATCACCGTGCCCATCAACTACCTGCTGGAATCGTTCATCCTGGGAAGGGGAGCGCTTGCCTGGCTCGGGCCGCAGTTTGCCGCTGTCGACCTGAGCTTTCTGACCTTCATCATGTTCATCGCCATCATAGCCGCCATGGTACAACTGGTGGAGATGATCATCGAAAAGTTCAGTCCGACACTGTATAACTCACTGGGGATCTTTCTGCCACTGATCGCCGTGAACTGTGCCATCCTCGGAGGATCCCTCTTCATGCAGGAACGTAACTATGCAAACCTTGCGGAAGCCACAGCTTTTGGACTGGGCAGCGGCGTGGGCTGGTTCCTTGCCATCGTGGGCATCGCCGCCATCCGCGAAAAGATCAGGTATTCAGCAGTCCCTGCACCCCTGCGCGGCCTCGGGATCACATTCATAATAACCGGACTGATGGGGATCGCTTTTATGAGCTTTATGGGCATCGAATTGTAAAAAAAAACATGTTTAAAGAGATTGTCATGATATTGTTGGAAGTCAGCAACTTATGGGTCATCACCCTCAGCGTGGCCATGTTCCTTGTGGTGATGCTTTTGCTGGTGGGTGTTCTGCTGTATGCGCGGGCAAAGCTCGTACCCAGCGGGCCGGTAAAAGTAACGATCAACGACGAGAAAGAACTGGAGGTGAATGCCGGAGACACATTGCTGACAACCCTTTCGAGGGAGTCGATCTACCTGCCCAGCGCATGTGGCGGCGGCGGCACCTGCGCCATGTGCAAATGCCAGGTAATGGATGGCGCCGGGGATATCCTGCCAACAGAGGTGGGTTACTTCACACGCAAAGAGATACAGGAGAAATGGCGGCTGAGCTGCCAGGTAAAAGTAAAACAGGACCTGGACATCAAAGTGCCCAAAGAGATCTTCGGCATCAAAAAATGGGAGTGTGAAGTGGTGTCAAACCGCAATGTGGCCACCTTTATCAAGGAATTTGTGGTGAAACTGCCTGAAGGTGAAAACCTGGAGTTCAAATCGGGCGGCTATATCCAGATCGACGTGCCGCCATGTGAGATCCCCTTTGCCGATATGCATGTGGAAAAAGAATTCAGGAAAGACTGGGACAAACTGAAAATGTGGGACCTGAAAATGGTCAACCCCGAACCCATTTTCCGTGCATACTCCATGGCGAACCACCCGGCCGAAGGAAACATCATCAAGTTGAATGTCCGCATCGCCACCCCACCGTGGGATCAAAAGAAAAACAGGTTCATGAATGTGAATCCCGGCATCTGCTCCTCCTACGTATTCTCCCGCAAGCCAGGCGACAAGGTGACCATCTCCGGCCCTTACGGCGACTTCTTCATCAAAGATACAGCGCGAGAGATGGTATACATAGGCGGTGGCGCCGGCATGGCACCCCTGCGGTCACATATCTTTCATCTTTTCCATACGTTGAAGACCGACAGAAAAGTGTCGTACTGGTATGGCGCCCGCTCGAAAAGAGAGATCTTCTATGAAGAGGACTTCCGGAAAATAGAGAAGGAGTTTCCTAATTTTACCTTTAACATAGCACTATCTGAACCCCTTCCGGAAGATGACTGGGATGGTTACACCGGCTTTATACACCAGGTGGTGCTGGACAATTATCTGAAAGAGCACCCCGAACCCGAAGAGCTCGAATACTACCTCTGCGGCCCGCCCATCATGAATGAGTCCGTCCTGGGCATGCTGGACAACCTGGGGGTCCCTGAAGAAAATATTGACCTTGACGATTTTGGAGGTTAACTTTGTAGCCCTTTTTTAAAAAGGGCTTTTTTGAAACCGCCAGGCATGAAAAGATCCCGTTTTATCACGTCCAGCCGCGTTATCTGGATCGGTTTTTTGGGGAACATTGCGCTGATGCTGCTTAAGCTGGCTGCCGGCATACTGGGCCGCAGCGCAGCCATGGTGGCAGATGCCATACACTCAGTCAGCGACTTCATGACCGACCTGATCATCGCCGGCAGCCTCAGGGTCGCAGCAAAGCCCCGCGACGGCAACCACAAATACGGACACGGGAAAGTGGAAACCCTGGCCGCAGCATTTGTCGGCGGGGTCCTATTTGCCGTGGGAGCCGGCATTATGTATTCAGGGATTAAGAGTATTGTCGGCCACCTGGGCGATCAACCGCTGCAACGGCCCGGCATGATCGCCCTTTATGCAGCGGTGTTCTCCATCATCATCAAAGAAACGCTGTACCGCTATACCCTGCGCAAAGGAAAGGAGTGTGACAGCAATGTGCTGATTGCCAACGCTTGGCAT
Organism: Bacteroidales bacterium; assembly: GCA_007125585.1. GTDB lineage: Bacteria > Bacteroidota > Bacteroidia > Bacteroidales > UBA7960 > PUPG01. The sequence goes on along the minus strand of SLCY01000087.1, from coordinate 14,025 downwards.
CATCGCAGCGATGCCTATTCCTCCTTGGCGACCCTGTTGGGGATTGGCGGGGCGATTTTCCTGGGAACGAGGTGGGTGATACTGGACCCCATTGCCGCGATTGTGGTCAGCTTCTTCATATTCAAAGTGGCAGTAGTCATTATCCGGGAAGCACTCATGGAGCTCATTGAAACCTCACTGCCGGCAAAAAATGAGAATGAAATTCTGAACATTGCCGGCGATGTGCAAGGGGTACATAATCCGCATGAACTGAAAACACGCAAGATAGGCAGTAATATCGCCATCGACCTGCACATCCAGGTAGACCGTGACCTGAACATACGGGAAGCCCATGCGATCACCGTACAGCTTGAAAAAAGGCTGCGCGACAAATACGGGGAAGAGACATATATATCTGTGCATACAGAACCGTTGTAATGGTCCGGCCTGTCCGGAAAAATCTTCCCGGGACCCCGGATGCACAATACCAGGATATGATGGGCTGCCAAACCAGGATATGACAGGTGCGCCACCTCCACCTTAGATGTTGACACACCCTGACACGATTGATGTACCGGCAAGCCCGGCCTGTCAAACAAAAATAACCAACAGATGACAAGGATAAAAACATTCAGCATGTTACTGGTCCTCCTGACCGCTTGTGGCCCCCTTGACCGCTCTCCGCAAAGGGTCAATATACGCGGGACGGTTTTCGGGACCTATTATTCCATCACCTATTATGAGGATGAGGGCACCGTCTTCCATGATGCCGTTGACAGTCTTTTTCAGGACTTTAACCGTTCGCTCTCCATCTATGACAAAGAGTCTCTGCTGTCAAGGATCAACCGGAATGAAGAGACAAAGGCAGATCAATATTTTGAGATGGTCTTTACCAGGGCGCAGGAGATTTCGCGCGAAACAGGTGGTGCTTTTGACGCCACGGTATTGCCGCTTGTGAACGCCTGGGGATTTGGGTTTTCGGAAAGGGCAGACATGACCGCGGAAAAGGTGGACAGCCTGTTGCAGTTCGTAGGCTATGAGAAGGTATGGCTTGAGGATGGACACCTGGTGAAGGAAGATGACAGGGTGCAGCTCGACTTCAATGCCATCGCAAAAGGCTATGCTGCCGATGTTGTGGGCTCATGGCTTGAGTCAAAAGGGGTCATCACCTATCTTGTTGAGATTGGCGGCGACCTGGTGGCCAGAGGCGTGAAGCCCGATGGCAGCAAATGGCGTATTGGCCTGGAGGTCCCTGCCGGGGAAATGGATGCGGCACAGGAGTGGACATATTTTGTGGAGATCAGGGATTCCGGACTGGCAACTTCGGGCGATTATCGCCGCTACTATGAAAAAGATGGGCGCAGGTACTCACATACCATCGATCCCGAAACAGGCCATCCCGTCGACCATCAGCTGATGAGCGCGTCGGTATTTGCCCCTGACGGCATTTCGGCCGACGCCTATGCAACAGCTTTTATGGTGATGGGCCTGGAAGGCTCCATCGAATTTGTTGAAAAACGAAACGACCTGGAAGCCTATTTGATATTTGCTGCCCCGGACGATACAGAAACATACGGATACTATGCCAGTACCGGACTGGAACTGCTTTCCCGCGAAGACCTGTAAACGAAACAAGCACAGCCTTTGGATGCCAGGACCTTGAAAGGGACGGTCGAGCATGTTGTTTTTTTTTCGTATTTTTACGTAACGGATAAAAAAAAACACAATTCGCTTCAAGTTATGAAAAAAGCACAAAAAGTCAGGCTGGGTCTGTTCATCCTGATCAGCTCCGTCCTGCTGATCATACTGATAGGCTATTTCACCGCACGCAGTATGTTTGAACGCCAGGAACACTATTATGTGGCCTATACGAACGTGTCGGTGGGTGGACTGGAAGTGGGGAGCCCGGTAAAGTATATGGGGATCAATGTGGGATCCATCAAGGACATCAGCATCTCCCCTGAGGATGTGAGTACCATCATTGTTGAGCTGGCGTTAAAAGAAAACACGCCGGTGAAAGAGGATGCCGTGGCCGACATTGTGGCGCTGGGGATCACTGGCATGCGTACCATCGAGATCAGGGGAGGTACCCGGGAGGCTGATTTTCTGGAGCCCGGCGAATATATCCGTCCTGGGACATCCTTTGCAGAAGATATAACTGGCAGGGCTGACGACATTGCCTTCAGGCTGGAAGAGGTGTTAAATAACCTCCAGGTGTTCACCCATCCTGACAACATGCAGGCATTCACAAAGACAGCAACAGACCTTTCGGACTTCACGAACCAGGCACAACAGACGATCGTTGCACTGGATGAGGTGATCGGGGAAAACCGTGAAGACCTCCGGAGAACCATTGCTGCAGCCAATGCGTTCACGGACGATCTGCACAAAACTTCTGACGAGCTGTTTATGGCTGTATCGCGCTTCAATGAGATCATGCAGGGCGACACACTCAGCGACCTGCTGGCCAACTTCAGGGACATCTCCATCACACTGAAGGAAACCAAGCTCGATGAATTGATTGAACAACTGGCCAGCACAACGGAAGAAACGCAGATCCTGCTGCGCAAGGTCGGTGAAGATATTGACCGGGGTGGCGAAGTGCTGACGGACAACTTGCTGTTGCTTGAACATACCCTGATCAACCTTCACGATTTGTCCAGGAAGGCAAGCACCAACCCCTCTGTGTTGATCAGAAGGCCAAGGATGGATGACGCGGCCGACAAGATCCTGGAAAATGGGCGATAGGGGCTGAGGGTTTTATGGATGGATAAAGAAAATAGTGTAAACACCAAAACCGGGTAAGTGATCATGAACAAACAGATACTGATCATCTTTTTTGCAATGGCATTTGCCATGGCTGGATGCAGGAGCAGCCAGCCTGTCATTCAACAGTACTTCCTGTTGGAGCCGCCTTCAGAACAGCTTGTCCGGTGGCCTGAAGGCCTTTCCAGCATCATCGGCAGCTGCGAGGTTGAGAATGTGCGCATTGCACCTGCATACGCCTCTCATAAGATTGCCATCCGCGAAGGTTCACACCAGATCCGCTACTTTACCTTTAACGAATGGGCGGTAAGGCCTGCCCAGGGTTTGACCCGGTTCATCATTGACTTTTTCGAAAAATACCATGTCTTTGATGAAGTTGAGCATGGCAGGGTGGTCACGCCCGTAAACTACATCCTTGAAACAGAGGTGTACCATATAGAACTGGATGACCGCCATGAAGACCTTCGCGCAAGGTTGCATGTGGCGTTCCGTTTACTGGACCAGGACAATGGCGGCAAGGTGATACAGCAACACATTGCAGACAGGTTTCAATCGCTGGAAACAAAGAACATCAATGCATTTGCGGCAGCTGTCAGCCAGCTGTTCATGGAAGAGCTGCATACATTCAGCGTCGCCTCCATGCAAACCATTGCAAGGAACGATTAAAGCCTGCATGCTCTTTATTCACTTTCTGAGTGACGATAACCCATGCGAAGAAAACGTAAAAGCTTTCCTCAGGATATTTGTTGTGGCAGCGAAGTGGTGGCCCGGCTTGATCGTGACATCCTGAAGATGAAAGGGAAACTCACGGTGAACGAGGCCGCTGTGTTTACAAACGTTTTTTTTAAGTGTTTTCGGCACCCTTCGGTCAAAAAGCTGCGGATCGATCTCTCCAGGCTTGAAAACATTGACAGTGCCGGTGTGATGGCCTTGTTTTATGTTCAGAAGAAGCTGAAGGAAAAGGGGGTGGCGGTGGCGATGGAAGGTGCCTCAGAATCTGTGCAAGACAAGATACGCCTGTTCTTTCCCGAAACAGACATCTTACAAGACCCCCCCATAAAGCCCTTTTTTCTTGAAGACCTGGGCAACCAGATGACTCATTTCTTCCACTCTTATGTCGTGGGATTTCTGTTGCTCGCCTCCAATCTGTTTTATTGGGGCTTTACGGATGTTTTTCGCCCATGGGCCAGAAGGCGGGGGGAGGTCGTTAACCAGGCCGTGCTGATTGGGGTGAATGCCGTCCTGATAGTGGTTTTCTTGTCATTTGTTATCGGCTATGTGATTGCCCTTCATTCCTCCAGCCAGCTGCGCACCTTTGGTGCAAACATATTTGTGGTGGACCTGGTGGTGTTTTCCATCATGAGCCAGATGGGCCCGCTGATAACGGCTATTTTGGTTGCCGGTCGCAGCGGTTCGGCCATTGCTGCAGAAATTGCTACCATGAAGGTGACCGCCGAGCTGGATGCCATTAAAACCATGGGACTAAACCCCATGCGCTTCGTGGTGGTGCCCAAACTCTATGCCTGTATGTTCACCATGCCGTTTCTGATCGTGTTTGCCAATGTGGCCGGCATCACTGGTGGCGGATTGGCGGCACAGGTATACCTTGACATCACGCCGGAGATATTTATCAACCGCATGCAGGACATCATGATGGCCAAAGATCTGTATACCGCACTGGTGAAAAGCCAGGCATATGCAGCCATCATTGTGCTGACGGGCAGTTTCTATGGGTTGAGGGTGGAGCGGGGTGCTGAAGGGGTGGGCCGGATGACCACTGTTGCCGTTGTGGTGTCGATCACTTTGGTGATACTGGCCGACAGTGTTCTGGGTGTGATCTTCTATTAATGGATTGCTGATGGAAAAAGAAAAGGTGGTAGAAGTACGGCGGCTATATGCGGCCTTTGACGATACGGTCGTGTTGTCAGATGTCTCTTTCTCTGCCTATCAGGGTGAGGTGACTGTTATCCTCGGGGGCAGCGGGTCAGGGAAAACAACTTTGTTGAAGCACTTGCTGGCACTTTACCCGGTCGAACGCGGTTATGTGTCTGTGCTCGGACAGGACCTTGCCCGCTTGCGTGAGGTGGAACAGGTAACCCTTTATCTGCAGATGGGCGTTTTTTATCAGAGCGGTGCATTGCTGAATTCGCTGACCGTTGCTGAAAATATCGCTTTGCCACTGGCCCAGCATTCCGACCTGCCAAAGGAACTGATCGATGAGATCGTTCATATGAAGCTGGGCCTCGTAAACCTTTCCCATGCCTTCCACCTCTACCCATCGCAGTTGAGCGGGGGCATGATGAAACGAGCTGCCCTGGCCAGGGCCATCGTCATGGATCCACCACTGCTCTTTTGCGACGAGCCCGGTGCCGGGCTTGATCCCGTGTTGCTGGAGTCGCTGGACAACCTCATCCTGAACCTGAAAAATAAACTGGGAATGTCCATCATAATGGTTACGCATGAAGTGTCGAGCATTCTCCGGGTAGCCGACCGAATTGTTTTTCTCGACAAAGGGGTGGTGGTACTGGAAGGCCCGCTCACAAAGGCGTTGCATTCAGAGGTGCCTGCCGTGAAAGAGTTTTTCTCTGTAATGAAAAACGAGAATGTGCGGGAACTGTTAAAATGAGCCGTGAGTCAACGCCAGACGCATCCCTGTCATCCATCATTGCTTTCACAATCGCCGGGCACCCCCGGTGTACAGCCGCACGAACGCGTTTTCCCGGAGTCGGGATCGGACGTGCTGGTGCATGATTTTGTGAAAGACCCACCGGGCTTGACAAACATTTTGATGGCGATGCCGCCGATGGCAATTGCCAGCAAAAGAACAGCGAGAATCATTGCCTCCATATGCGTTGGTATTTAGGGTATTTCTTTTGGTGAACCGTTGCAGTTATGCCTTGTGGCTGCAAACGTTCTATGCTTGTTTGGTGCAAGGTGTGTCACCACGGATAACAAATGCGGTGGCAAAAAGTTCATCATTTGTATTCTTTATGGCGGAACCAAGCCATCATGATGCCACTGGCAACGGCCGCATTCAGTGAATCTGCCACCTGAGGGGCATCGGCGGGGTGATGGCGTGGCACAGACAATTTGCGGTCTGCCAGAGATGCTGTATTTGCGGAGATCCCTTTCGACTCATTGCCGATTAACAGTGCCGCCGGCAGTGACAGGGAGGCACCCGGCACCTCTTCGCCCTCCAGAAAGGCCCCATATACTGTAAGCTTTCCTTTGATCTTGCGGATCAGCTGATCAAGTTCTCCGTAGTAAACCTTTGTCCTCATGAATGAGCCCATGCTGGCCTGTATCACCTTGGGGTTGTACACATCCGCTGTGCAAGGTGAACAAAAGATATGGTGTACACCGAACCAGTCGGCCGTGCGGATCATGGTACCCAGGTTGCCGGGGTCCTGTATGCTGTCAAGCATCAAGACCAGTTCATGGTCGGCAAACTCTTCCGGCAGCGGATATGCGGGCTGTTGGACCACTGCCAGCACCTGGTTGGGGGTTTTCAATGTGCTGATGCGGCCCAGTTCTTTCGGACTTACCGCAATGCATTGAACATGCGGGGGTGTCTGTGCACGCATCTTATCCATCCAGGAGTTCAGACCGCAGATCATCTCCAGTTGCAAACCACTCTCACCCAAAAGCTCCTGCACGATCTTGTCACCTTCGGCAACAAACACTTTGTACCGGTCGCGGTACTTTCTTTGCCGCAACGACCGGATATACTTCATTTGACTGACAGTGATCATCTTGGGAATGAAAGGACAAAAAAGTCCCGTTCCGTGCGACAGGTTTTTTGTATGATCTGTGATTTGCCCTATTCGCCAACCACTTCAAACTTCAGTTCAGGGCGTACCTCTTTGTGCAGGTTGATCTTTGCAGTATAGATCCCGACTTCCTTGATGGTGTCGCCGTCGACCATGATCTTCTTGCGGTCAATTTCCAGTCCGTACTGCTCCTTGATGGCATCAGCTATCTGAAGTGCGTTTACCGAGCCAAAGATCTTTCCTGAGGTACCCACTTTTGCGCCGATCTTGATCTCGATGTCCTGCAGTTTCTCTGCCATTTTTTCAGCCTCTTTCCTGATCTTCTCTTCCTTGTACCTCCTTTGCTTTATGGTTTCTGCAAGCTTTTTCTTTTCGGCAGGGAGCGCTATAATGGCCAATCCTTTAGGAATAAGATAATTTGTGGCATACCCGTCCTTGACGGTTACCAGGTCGTCCTTGAATCCCAGGTTGGGAACATCTTGTTTTAAAATAATTTCCATTGCTGTACCTCCCTATTTTAAAAGATCCGCTACATAGGGCATGATGGCCAAGTGTCGTGCCCGTTTGATGGCTTTGGCTACCTTGCGCTGATATTTTACAGAAGTGCCGGTGATCCGTCTTGGAAGGATCTTACCCTGCTCGTTTACAAACTTCAGCAGGAAGTTGGCGTCTTTGTAATCGATGTATTTGATGCCTGCTTTCTTGAAGCGGCAGTATTTCTTTTTTTTGATATCAACGGTGATGGGTGCCAGATATCTTATTTCTGAGCTTTGCTGGTTTGCCATGTTTCTTTGACTTTTTAAGATACTACCTATTTATTTTCTTCTTCTGCTTCCTTGGCGGCTTCTTTCTCCCGCCTCTTTTTCTCGTTGTATGCAATGGCGTGTTTGTCCATAGCAACGGTGAGGAAACGGATCACCCTTTCGTCGCGCTTCATTTCCAGCTCAAGTTCTTTCACCAGTTGTGTTTCGGCCTTGAACTCGATGAGGTGATAAAAGCCGGTGGATTTTTTCTGGATCGGATAGGCCATCTTGCGCAAACCCCACTGGTCCTCAAATACGATCTCCGCCCCTTTTTTCTTCAGGTAGTCCTGGAACTTACTTACCGCTTCCTTCATCTGTTCTTCAGACAAAACGGGAGTCATAATGAAAACGGTTTCGTACTGTCTAAGCATTTCGATTTGTTTAATGTGTTTGTAATGATTGAATTGTCCTTGTCGTTTAAGGAAGTGCAAAGGTAATGTTTTTTGTTTATTTCAATGGATGTTTTGTTTAAAAAGTTAAGGGGAGGTTGGCGGGTTGCACCGTGTATATGAAACGATACGGTAGTAATCGGTGGGATAGATGCCTGCTGCGATCAGCACCTGCCTTAATGTGAACTTCACATTCAGGCGGTTTATTTCGCCGTACCGGTTCATGTCGAAGGTGATGAATTTTTCGCGCATGGAGGTGTTTCGCCAGTGGGCCCGGAAGGTATCGTAGTGCCAGTGTTCAAGGTCGGCGATCATTTCCGGGTCGTCCCACAGCTGCATCACCAGCTCCCCTTCGCTGTCGAGGGTGACCTCAGCGTTGTCATACACCTTGTGGTGGTAATGGCCGGTATAGGCTGTCAGTGGCAGGGTGGGACTGGTGTTTTGCTGGCGGCGCCCTTCGATGGCTGACCTGCGCTCCATTGCATCGGCCTTGTCGACCAGGTATTGTTCATAGAAGTGGTCGTGCCAGTCCTTGTCCCTCTCGATCCCGAGGATCGCATCCAGTATGAAATTTATCACGGCAGGCCGAAAGTTGCAAAAAAGGTTGCTGGCGACGATGATGCCCAGGTCCATTTCGGGCACGAGCACGAGTGATGAGGTCATGCCGTCGGTGGCCCCGCTGTGTTGCGACACCCGGTATCCTTCGTAATGCCGCAGGCCCCAGCCCATCCCATAGCCTGTCAGGGGTTCTGTAAGCGGGTCAGCAAGGCGGAATGCGTGGTGTGGCTGGTGCGTCTCCCTGATGCTTTCTTTGCTGACAATTTGCCGTCCCGCATACTCTCCGGGTTCTCCCAACTGGAACATCATCCATTTGGCCATGTCGGTCACGGAGGCGTTGACAGATGCAGCAGGGCCGATATAATCGAAGTTGCGCCGGGGGATGACCTGCACTTCCCCGTAAATTTCCTGGTGAGGCCAGGCGGCATTGTCTGTCTCGCTGATCCGTGTCACCGAGGTGTTGGCGTTCGACATGCCTAGCGGGGCAAAGAGCCGCCCTGACATGAACTCGTCAAACGACTCTCCTGATACTGCTTCCAGAACCTGTCCTGCCACCATATACATGATATTGCTGTAAACATATCCTGAGCGGAACGTTTGTTCGAAGGGCATATGGCTGACAAACTTCATGATGGTTTTTGGGTCACGTCCGGGCATAAAGCGTAGGCGGTTGCCTGTAAGCCGGCCGATGCCCATCTGGTGGGAGAGCAGGTCGCGTATGGTCGCATTGTCGGTGGCCCATGGGTCGGAAAGTGTGAACCAGGGCAGGTGGTCGCGCACCCTGTCGTCCCAGCGGAGCCTGCCCTCATCCACCATCATGCCCAGGGCGGCAGCTGTCATGCCCTTGGTCAGCGAGGCCATCCCAAAAAGGGTGTGTTCATCCACGGAGTCATTTTCGCCCAGCTTACGCACCCCAAACCCCCGGGCGTAAACAAGCCCACCGTCTTTCACCACGGCCACGGCCATGCCGGGGATGCCCCAGTCGGTCATGCCCCGCTCCATAAAGGCAGGCAATCCGGCCAGCCTGTCTGCAGCATTCAAAGCCGTATCGTCTGTATTGACAGCCTCAACAGGACCAGCCATTGAAGCGCCAATGATCAGAAAAGCAAGAAGGTTGGATAATAATATGTTGTTGCGCATGATGATGGATTTTTGTGAAATGCAAAGCTATGCCATCGGATGGTAAATGACAAATCGTGCAATGTTGTTTAATGATTGGACAGATGTTTTCAGGCCCCGGTATCTGGTGCTTTACTGATCGACCAGGTGCTTTGCGTAATGGAAGTTTGCGGGCAGGCCGCCGGTATGCCAGAAGAGCACGTTCGTTCCGGGCTTTAACAGTCGCTGCTCCAGGAAGTGTATCATCCCATGGAAGGCACGCCCGGTATAAACGGGATCCAGGAGAATCCCCTCTTTTCGGGCCAGGATCTGTACGGCTTCTTTTTCACGGTGGGTGACCACGCCGTAGCCTGCATCATCAAAGCCTTCCAGCATAGGGATGTTGCCTGTGTCGATTTTTTTACTGATGTCGAGCGACTGAAGGCCATGTTCTACCATGTCGCGTACGATCTCTTTCAGTGAGAGGCCGTCCCTTTCCTGCTTGTCGATGCGTACCGGCATCAGGGTGGCATGCCATCCATAGAGTGCCATGCCCAGCATGAGGCCTGCCTGCATCCCGCCGGAGCTGGAGGCAAAGAAGATATAATCAGGGTTCATCCCTTTTTTGTTGAGTTGCTGTTTGAGTTCACCGGCAGCCTCCACATAGCCCATGGCACCAACCATGTTGGAGCCTCCATAGGGGATGACGTAGGGTTTGGCCCCTTCCTTTTTCAGCTTGTAGGCCAACAGCTCCAGGTCTTCGCCTTTCCTCTGTTCACCGGTGAAGTGGATGGCAGCGCCAAGCAACTTGGAAAGCAGGAGGTTGCCGTTAACCTCCCCGGGGGGCTCCCCGCCCAGCAGGAGGTGGCACTTCAGGTCTGCCAGGGCGCATGCCGCGGCTGCCTGGCGACAGTGGTTTGACTGTTGTGCGCCGGCGGTGATCACCGTATCGGCATCTTGTGCCAGCGCATCGCCGATGAGGTATTCCAGCTTGCGTGTCTTGTTGCCACCTGTGGCCAGCCCGGTGTGGTCGTCGCGTTTGATGAAAATGCGGTGTCCCGCATAGGCCCTGGAAAAGTTCTTTAGCTCGTGCAACGGGGTGGGGAAGAAGCCCAGGTTGAATTTGGGTGGTGTCATGGTTATCGGTTGTGTGTTATATTGGCCAGACAATGGGCAGCAGCATCATGGCAACGGCCATGACCACCAGGGTCATCGGGAGCCCGGTTTTGATATAATCGCTGAAACGGTATCCTCCGGGGCCCATCACCAGCAGGTTTGCCGCATGCGACACCGGGCTCATGAACACGGCTGCAGCGGCTATCGCTACGGCCATCATGGCGGTTTGGGGTGGTATGCCGAAACCGGAAGAGACTTCAATGGCGATGGGCGACATGATCACCACCAGGGCCGCGGGATGTATGACGATGGTAAAGATTGCCGTTAGCAGGTAGAGTCCTGCTATGACCCCCCAGGGCCCGAAATGCCCGAATGTGTGTACCATCCCTTCCGCCATTACGTTGGCTGCCCCTGTTTGCTGCATGGCCGTTCCCAGGGGCAGCATGCCGGCAATCAGGAAAACAGAGCGCCATTCGATGGCACGGTAGGCTTCTTCCATCTTCAGGCATCCGGTGAGGACCATCAGGGCGATGCCTGCGACAGCCGCGATGGCAAGGGGGATGATGCCCAGAAGCACAGGAGTGAGGATCCCAAGCATCACAAAGGCCGAGGTGAGGGCTTTCCCGGTACGCTGGGGCATCCGGGCCAACTCCGTGAGCAGGATAAAGTCGGGTTCACTGTCAATGAGCTCCAGCTTGTCGCGCTTTCCGTACAACAACAATGCCTCTCCGAATTTCAGGGGCATATTGTGCAGGTTGGTCTTGTGCGCCTTCCCTTCCCGCCATATGGCCAGCACAGTCAGGCCATATTTCTGGCGAAAATTGATCTCACGCAGGGTCTTGCCTGCCAGCAGCGACCGTGGCGCAAGGATCACCTCTGCCATCTGTACCTTGTCTGACTCCAGGGCTCTTTCTTCAGGCACCGTCTCGTCAAGCAGCTCAAGCTCTTTCAGGCCCTGAAGCAGGGGCAGGTCATGGATGTTGCCTTTCACCAGCAAACGGTCGCCTGCCTCAACGGTGGTGCCCGGCAAATATGGCTTCAGCTTGCCGTCCCGGCGAAAAGTGCCTATCGCGGTAAGTCCGAAGGCACTGCCGATCTGGCTTTCAGCGATGGCCCTCTCAAACAGTTCAGCATCTTCGCTAACCTCCATGAGGAAAAGCAACTCATGAAGCCTGTAAGTATCTGTCAGGTCACGGGTGCCTGCCTGCCTTATGTTTGTTATCTTTCCTTCCTTTTCCAGGACTTCAAGCCGGTTTCGGGGCCCCTGCAGCAACAGGGTGTCATCCGCCTCAAGGACCAGGTCGTGAAGCATCGTTCGCTGCATGCTGTCGGCCCTCTTCACTGCCAGTACATTCAGGCCCAACCGCTTCCTGAAATCTGTATCCTGAAGCCTTTTCCCGGAGAGGGCTGACTGTCCCGGCAAGGATGCCTCAAAGATATGCAGGTCAGGGGTGAGCAATTTGCGGATGTCGACATCCGCTTTGTCCGGAGCGATCACCTCCCAGTGCTGCATGGCCTTGAACGTTTCTATGTTTCCCTGCACATGCAGCTTGTCATTGCTTTGTATGATGGTATTTGGCCCGGGGTCGAGCAGGGTGGCATCCTGCCTGATGATCGACAGCACATTGAGGCCCAGTCCGGCCCTCAGACGGCTTTCCGACAACGTTTTCCCAGCCAGGGGGGAGGCAGGCTTAACCTTCAGCAAGAAGCTGCGCTCTTGTAGTTCATAGGAAGGGGTTGGTATGCCGGCTTTGTGTTTTTTCTCCTCACTGATGGCGTCCCGTTTGGGCAGCAGGTGCCGTCCGATGAAAGTCATGAAGATGATCCCTGCCAGCAGGGCGGACATCCCTATCGGTGTGTAGTCAAAGAGCCTGAAGGGCTCAAATCCGCTGTCTTCCAGCGCATAGCTTATCAGAAGGTTGGGTGGTGTCCCGATCAGGGTGGTCAGCCCCCCCAGCATGGATCCGTAGGCGAGGGGCATGAGCAGCCTGGAGGGGGGAATGCCCCTTGCGCGCGCCATGTCCATTACCACGGGAAGCATCAGTGCGGCCACCCCGATGTTGTTCATGAAGGCCGACATAAGGCCTGCGGAGAGCATGATAAGGGCAGTCAGTTTTGCCTCACCGCTGCCTGCCAGGTGAAGCACATGGTGGCCAATGATGCGTGCGACCCCGGTCTGGTAAAGTGCTGCACTCAGGATGAACATGGCCCATACGGTCACCACCGCCGGATTGCTGAAGCCGGCCAGCGCCTCATGGGGTCTGATGATGCCTGTAAATGCCAGGGTGGCCATCACCAGCAAGGCCACAACGTCCATTCGCAGCCACCCGGTGAAAAACATCAAAAGGGCTGCACCCAGTATGCTGAATACAAGAATGATCTCCAGGCTCATCTATGCAAAGTTATAAGATTATCCTTAATACAACCGGTGTACATAACTTGCTTCTGGCTGTTTGTCGAAGGCCTTATCCTGTCAACAGTCAACAGCCTTTCTCCAGAGGTTTACGGGCACGTGGGTTTTATGCCCGGAGGCTTTCAAACACCTGAAGGTCTTTTTCACTGAAAAGCACCATGCGGATCTTCTTCACGTGTTGCAGTGAGGGGATGGTGTCATGGATGGTTTTCATTGCGATGGCGGCTGCTTCTCTAATGGGGTAGCCGAAGGCGCCGGCGGAGATTGCCGGGAATGCGATGGAGTCCGTTTCTTCACGGTCTGCCAGCATCAGGGCGTTGCGATAGCAGCTGGCCAATAGCTTGTCTTCCGGTTTGTCCCGGCCATAGACAGGCCCCAGGCAATGGATCACGTAATCGTTTGGCAGATTGTGGGCGCCGGTGATCACCGCTTCGCCAGGGCTGATGGGCGCCAGGGGGCGGCACTCTTCTTCGAGGCCCGGTCCGGCAGCACGGTGTATGGCACCAGCTACCCCCCCGCCAATCCGTAACCAGGCATTTGCAGCATTTACAATGGTGCTGATATCCGGCTGTCTTGCGATGTCACCCCGGATCAGCTCTACTGTGACTTCGTGTGGCTTGTTTGTTCTTTCCATGGTTAAATGAGTTTACCTTGTTTGGCATATAATCCCTTTTAACGTTAAATGGTGTCGTTTTCAGACTTCCGGGTTGTGCTCCTGGCTGTGGCAGGGCTTTAATAAAAAATCAGTGCATCCCCCATGCCATGTTCAAATATACATGATTTTTTTTCATTCGAAATTGCACACAGACGAATGAAAAAAGATCATGTGAAAGCGAAGCGGTTCCTCTTGTACACCAGCATTTTGTAAATTATCAGACAAAATGGTGGTGGTTTTTTACAGGAGAAATATACATGATTTTTTTTCATGTACTTTTTCTTTGGCTTCCATCCAAAGAAAAAGCTACCAAAAAGAAAGATCACCGCTTCTGATGCATCTGCTAAAATCTACGGCATCATTACCCTGCACAGGTTGATGTTTCCCCTTGGCGGGGGGCATTTACCGCCTTCGGCGGCATTGTACTTTTTCTTTGGCTTCCATCCAAAGAAAAAGCTACCAAAAAGAAAGATCACCG